>JAKSDB010000369.1 GCA_022360415.1 Chlorobiales bacterium | reverse complement strand
TCTTGAAAATCTGGACGGATTTCCCGTACTTCTCCCTGAAACATTCGATCAGGATTTCAACCGGCTCAATCATCTCAGACTGCATAACGGGACTATCTGGAGATGGAACCGCCCTCTGATCGGCATGAACGACACCGGGAAACCACACTTAAGAATCGAGCACCGTGTACCATCCGCGGGGCCGTCAATTCCCGATGTGGTAGCGAATATCCTCTTTTTCTACGGAGCGGTGTATTATCTGCTCGAACAGGAAAAACCGGCTGAAGAAGAAATACCTTTCGAAAAAGCGGTAAAAAACTTCTACCTGGCAGCGAAAGAAGGACTTGGCGCACACATTGTATGGAGAGGAGGAAAAACATCGCCTGTGAGAGACATTCTGCTTGAGGAGCTTCTTCCCGGTGCTGGCAACGTTTTGCGGAACAAAGGCATTGAGGCCGATGATGTCGGGTATTACCTTGATGAGATTATCAGGCGCCGGGTCATGACCGGTATGACCGGTGCCGCCTGGCAGAAAAAGTTTATCCGCCGTCACGGTCCCGTGTTCCACGAGATGACACATGTTTACCATGAGAACCAGAACAAACAGTTACCAGTGCACACATGGAAAATCTGAATGAAGCAATAGCTGCACCACGTCTTCGCCTGTTCGACGCGATTCCCGAATACCTCCCGGATATTCCGGTTGACAACCTTGATTCGATCCTTCCCGGCCCTTCCCTTATTCACATTAAAGGCAAGGTTGCCCCGCCTCTTTTTATCTCGGTACTGCTGCATGGCAACGAAACAACCAGTTTCCTTGCCATGCAGCACCTCATCAGGGAACTCAACCTTGCATCCAGGCCCGCGCCAAGAGAAATCGTGCTTTTCATCGGCAACATTCCCGCGGCTGCAAAAGGTGTTCGCATGCTTGAGAAAGAACCGGACTATAACAGAATATGGGACGGTGGGAGCCTGCCCGAACACCGTCTTGCGCAGGAAGTCCTTCAACATGTCTCCCGGCTGAAACCATTCGCCGCGGTCGACATTCATAACAATTCGGGAAAAAATCCGCATTATGCCTGTATAAACAGGACCGATGAGTCTTTCCTGAACCTCGCGCGCAGGTTCAGCAAGACCATCGTTTATTTTACCGAGCCTCATGAGGTTATTTCGATGGCCCTTTCCAGCCAGTGCCCTTCGGTGACCCTTGAATGCGGCCTGACCGGTGAAGCCGGTGGCCTCAGTCACGTCTGCAACTACCTTGTTCAATGCCTGACACTGCCGGTTGAAGAGCTCTTCAGCCCCCCGACAAACAAACACAATGATATCTATCACACCATAGCGAAAATAACGGTCCCTGACGGCTCGCACCTCGGGTTCGGCCGCTGCGAAGAGAACACGGATATCTGTTTCAGGGAAGATATGGAAGAACTTAATTTCACGGAGGTGCCTTCCGGCACGACATTGGGTGTTTCAGGCAAGAACGGTCTCTGCCTGAAGGTTACAGACAACAGCGACAAGGAAATTACCAAGGACTATTTTCGTCTCGACAGCAACGAGATTGTCACAAGAAAACCGCTGATTCCTTCCATGTTCACGAAAAATGAAACCATCATTCACCAGGACTGTTTCGGCTACATCATGGAACACTACCCAATAGAAAAATAGCGAGAAATCTGAATGCCATCAAGCTATCCAGCCGGCTCCCTGTTCCCTTTCCTGCTCAAGACAAGCTCCTCGCACCTGTTGATCATGGCCCCGTTTATAGCCGGCCATGACATTTTTTCGGCAAACGCAAGCCCGTTTCGCTGTTTTTTTTGGTAGAGTGCACGGTCACGGATCAGCCGTTCACAGTGACTAAAAAACTGCTCATGATTCCCCGCTTCAGCAATAAGCCCCCCATCTGACAGCTTGACAAGTTCCTGACATCCTCCGACACCGGATACGATAACGGGAAGTCCCGAAGAAAGCGCCTCCAGCACGACGTTACCAAATGATTCGGTTGTTGACGGGAAAAGCAAAATGTCGCTGCTTGCGAATGCTTCGGGCAGTTCGATACCTACAAGGTAGCCCGGAAAAACGGCATCGGGCATTCTGCGCCGGAGTTCCTCTTCCTCAGGGCCCGATCCTATCATGACAAACAGTACTTCATTGGCGAGATCGCTTTTCTGAAACCTCTCGTAAACTTCCATGACAACGCGAATGTCCTTGTACCAGACAAACCTCCCTGCGTAGGCAATCACCGTTTTGCCCTCTGCCTCCCAGGATTTACGCAGCGAACGGGATCTGCGCCCGGGATTGAAAAGCTCCCTGTCAATTCCTCTCGCCCAGATTTCGACATTACGGATTCTTTTGGACTCGAGACGGGTCTTCATCTCGTGTGTAGGAACAAAGAGCACATCACAGGCATTGTAGAATTTCCGCAGATACTTCCACAAGAAACCTTCGGCAAATCCCAGCCGGTAGTAGCCAAGGTAGGAAGGAAAATCCGTGTGGTAAACGCTGACGACCGGCAGTTCACGTTTCCTGGCGTATTTCAGGAACCGGCTGCCGATGATGTCAGGAGTCGAGA
>JAKSDB010000150.1 GCA_022360415.1 Chlorobiales bacterium | reverse complement strand
GCATGCACAGGGTATACAACAGTGCTTTTATGCACATGCTGAAAAAAGAGGACAATGCCGCCTACCGTTACTTGATAAAAAACACTCTTGAATTCGACTCGGGAATTCTGAAGCGGTATGTGAATTTCATGAACAATCCGGATGAAGATACTGCGGTTGAACAGTTCGGCAATGGCGATAAGTATTTCGGCGTGTGCACAATGCTGGCAACCATGCCCGGCCTGCCGATGTTCGGGCATGGACAGATCGAAGGGTTCAGTGAAAAATACGGGATGGAATACGCCCGGGCATACCTCGACGAACAGCCTGACCACGAACTGATCAAAAGGCACGAACGTGAGATTTTTCCTCTTTTAAAAAAACGCAGCCTGTTTGCCGGCGTTGAAAACTTTTTCCTATACGACGTGTATACTCCGGAAGGAAAGGTAAACGAAAACGTTTTTTGCTACACAAACCGGCGAGGGGATGAGCGTACACTCGTGGCTTACAATAACGCGGGAGAGCAAACCGCCGGTTATGTCAGAACTTCAGTTGGCTTTAAAACTGCAAACGGTATCGAGCAGAAATCATTGTGCGACGGTCTCGGGCTTGGCCATGACGGCAATACGTACGTGATTTTCCGTGACCACGTTTCAAATGTAGAATTCATAAGAGAGGTCAGTGAACTGCGTGAAAAAGGAATGCACCTCTTTCTGGGCGGTTACCGGTACAACGTGCTTCTCGATTTCAGGGAAGTCCGGCCTACAAAACTGATGCCTTACGACCGGTTGTGCCGGCACCTCGACGGCAGCGGCCGCCTTTGCATCGACACGGCCGCTCTCGAAATAAGTCTTGAGCCTCTGCATGAAAAGTTAAGCCTTTTCTGCTCACAGGCCGGTCTCGACCAGCTGTTCGACGAGACCATCGCAAAAACCGAACAACGAAAAAGGTTCTGTAAAACGCTAACAGATTTTTTTGATATTTTCGCAGATGAATACGGAGTGCTGACCCAACAGCCGCTGTCACTTCCTGAGGGTATCGTGGCAAAAGCATGCGAATATTTCGACCGTGCCCGAAAACTGGCTGCCATGTTACAGAAACCGGGCGTTGCGCAGGAGCTTCAAAAAAACCTCGGTATCGGGGACAGACAGAAGAGCGTTTTCAGCCACATTGTTCTGATCTACATAATTCTGGAAGCGCTCGAAAAAATTCTTCTGACCAATAATATGTTGCGTGAGGGAGTTGTTGATGACCTTTTGCTTGCAAAACCGCTGACCCGCGTAATCCAGGAAAACACCCGGTTGAAAAACACCCCTGCAGGGCATCTGGTTGATTTTTTCCATTGTCTCCTGAAAGTTAAAATGCCGGTCGCGTCGGTTAAAAATCCTGAAAAATACCTTGCTGAAAGCCTGGGCATGCTTCTCGAAGAAAACAGTAATAAACACGCAGAAACATTTCTTTCGATTCGGAAAAAACACGGTAAACGCTGGTTCAGCGCGTCACGTTTCACACTGCTCGCTTCATGGCTCGTAGCCGCTACCCTCTTGCACAGTAAGCCGGAAAGAAAACAGAACTCTGTCGGGAAAAAAGAGTTAACCATCTGGAGAGAAGCACTTGAAACAATAGGTGACGATGCTTATATCAGCGGATACGAAGTCGGGGCATTTTTGAAAGCTCTCCCTCTCACCAGTCATTCGTGAGCTTGACCCCGGGCATCCTTGAATAATCCTGTAAATTTGCCATAAAAATCATTATGGATGACATCTTAGTTCCCCCAAAAACAAAAACGCCCGGGAGTACCGGGCGTTTTTTTGTACACGTACAGAGCACGCTCTACCAGCCATATTCCAGATATACCCTGAAGGTTCCGATAATCATAAAGGCAAGGAAAAGAAGTCCCATGATGGTGAAAAGAGGGCTTTTCTCCTCTCTCGACGCCTTTCTGTCCATGAATGGAACAAGCACCCAGACTATGGCACCGATGGTGAAAATAATGATCGCAAGCAGTTCGCCCCCCTCGAATTTCAGGTCCTTGAGAAGCTGGAACTGAGCCCAGAAATACCATTCCGGTTTGATCCCATCGGGTGCCGCTGCAAGAGGATCGGCTTTGACACCGATCTCCCAGGGAAAAACGATTGCGAGGTAGATCAACAATGCAAAACCGATCAACCAGGCTATCCCATCTTTGACGATAAAGTCCGGGAAGAATTTTTCATATCCTCTGATCAGCCCGGCTTCCCTGTACCCGATAGGAGAAGAAGCCCCCAGAACCTGAACAAGGAAAAGGTGCGCTGAAAGGAAAAGCAATACAAGTCCCGGCAGCAGTACGACATGCATCGCGAACATACGGGTAAGCGTCTCGCCTCCCACCTCTTCACCACCGCGGAGCACTCGAACGAGAAACTCTCCGCCGGGAACGACTTTAGGCACTTCAGTACCAATTTGCGTAGCGAAGTAGGCAAGCTCGTTCCAGGGAAGCAGATACCCGGTAAAACCGAAACCAAGTGTCAGTATGAGAAGCACGAAACCGCTGACCCAGATCAGCTCACGAGGCGTGCGGTATGCTTTCGTGAAGAAGGTGCTGAACATGTGAATACACGCCATGAGCACCATGAGATTGGCCGACCATGCGTGAACCTGGCGAATAAGCCAGCCGAACGGCACCTCGGTCTGAATGTAGACAAAACGTGCGAATGCCTCTGCTTCAGTCGGGCGGTAGTAGAGAAGAAGCAACAGGCCGGTAATGATCTGGATGGAAAAGAAAAACAGGGTCAGACCGCCGAAATAGTACCAGAGAGAAAGACGGTGCTTCGGAACCTCTTTTTTCTTCAGATAATCGATAACCGGATTGAGAATATGAAAACGTTCCTGCATCCAGCTTTCGACAGTACCGGTTTTGGTGTCTCTGAACGGGTCGGCTTCAGCTCGCACTTCGGCAGGTTTGTAAACACCTTTTTTTGCAGGGCTTGGCTTGGCTGTTGCGGGCTTTGCAGCTGGCGACTTTGGCTTACCCGGAGCTGAGGGTTTCGAAACCACAGCTTGTTTATTGTTGTTTTCTTCAGCCATATTTCTTGACTCCCTTGTTGTTCAAGTGATTTGTTTATGCTTTTGAAATTACCAGATCGTCACCATCCACCCTCACGTTGTAAGGGGCAAGGGGCAAGGGCTGAGGGCCGGAAATAATCCGGCCGTTGTCCTCGTATCTGGCACCGTGACATGCACAGTAAATAATATCTTCATCGGCTTTCCACTGAACAAGGCAGCCGAGGTGAGTACAAACAGCACTCACTGCAGAAAGTTTGCCGCCGTTGTTAACGACGATAACCTTGTCCTTGTTGAACTGAAAAATCTTGCCTGAGTCGGGTGGAACTTCGGATGCTTTGCCGACCACAACTTCATCTTTTTCTTTTACCTCTTTTTCAGCTGGAGGAATAATGTATTTAACGACCGGGTAGAGAGCACCCGCAGCAACAACAGCTCCGATGCCCCCTACGGTTTTTCCAAGAAAACTGCGGCGTTCGAAATCAACACCACTGAGTGATGTATCTCTGGATTTACCACCAGGAACTGTCCCTGAAGATTGTTCGGCAGCGCCTCCCTGAAGCGAATCCAGCCTTTCGGGGCTTTTGAAGTTACTGTTTTGAGCCATTAATCCATCTCCTTTTTTATGACTTTCAGGCGCCCTGAAACAAACATTTCCCAAGGAAGCCCTTGTAATATTGCGTGCAAACCGGACTATCGGGATGATCGACATTCGCTCAATACAGGCCTCTGTTATCCCGGAAACCGCTTTTGCAGCGACTGCACTGGAATTGTAAACGGAAGAAGCACCCCGCCTGCTGTAAACGAGGTCGAATTTAAATATTTTTAACGTTTTAACCAATGCAAGCAGGTCTTGAAAAAATTATACCTGTCGTACATCTTTGACCTGGTCCCGTCGCGCCAGACCCTGCACCGAATAAAAAATCTCAGAAGGGGCAATTTGAGCCTGCCGGGGCTGAGAAACTCTGATATTCCAACAAGCTTTACCCTGCGCTTTCCATCATTGTTCAATACGATGTTGGAGACGTAGCGCAAATAGAAAGGGCCTGAATCCAATACCTGTCTCTGCTCAATATCTATACGGAAGTCGTCAAGAAAAAAACTGAGTTCGGGGCTGTGCACCGGTACAAACAAGCCGCACCGTATACCGGATGTTTCAACAGAGAGCCCTTCGTGCACCATCAGTTCCTTTGCTGCATTATCATGCAGCATACAGAGAGCAAGCGGCTTGTAACCGGAATTTTTAAAAGAAATAACATAATAGACAAGATCGTACATGTCGGAAAACGCGCGCCCCCAGTACCATGTACTGATATACTCATGCACAGGCATGAGGCCAAGATTATGGTCATGGTAACCTTTCGCACGAACAGCGATAGTCCGGGTCTTTTTTTTCAAGGTGTCTTCCAGGATAAGGGAGCCGGAGACATCCGCTCTCGGGAGAGCAAGGATCCACTCGTGATGCGGCACATTTCCATGGTTGTTCTCGTCGTTTTTCCTGTATGAATAACGATGCTTCACGGTAAACACGAGCCTGGCTGTAACCTTCTGGCGTCGCGCCGGGAAATCGAAGGCTATGTCAAGGATGTATGACTGCTGTTCGGGATCGTAATAAAAACGGTTATTCTCGAAACGCACTTCAATAGTGCTCCCGGAACTTTCAAAAAGAGATGAGCGGCCCTCCTTTATAAAATTGACAGTCTCATGCCCGTTTTCATAAAGCTGAAAGCTGAATGCCGCGTAATCGAGCACTTCCGGAGGTGCAGAACCGTTTTTTTTCCAGTCCAGATAATGATCCATGTAGTAGGGGGAAAACGCAAAACCGGCAAACCAGATGCAGACAAAAGAAAGGTCCTGCTCCTGGTCTTCGGCATCGAAATACCACCACTCATAAGAACCGGGTTCCTGAAGATTGTGCCAGATGTCCCGGTCTATTTCTGTGGAAATATTCATACGAAAAACATGAACCTGAATTGAGCGATTGTCGGACATGCCGGAGATGCAAGACACAGGGAATGCCGCTGTAGTGAACTACCGCAAGTTCCCTGTAACGAAGCAGATTCGCTATGATCGGCAACCCCGCAGGAGGTCAACAAATGCGGCTTTTTATCACTTTTCTCTTCCATCCGACAGGTGAGGAACAATCTCACCATAAACACATTATAAAAGATTGTTTTTAATAAACTTACTGGCCATTGAGCATTTGCTGAAACGCTCCGTTCAGGATGAAGATACTCTCAACGTTGCTCAAGCCCCGCTGCTGAAAACTTCCTGCCTGTTTTGCCAGTATGGTATTGTATGCTGAAAAAAAGAAGATATGACAAGTATCCGGCTTCAACTGAAGGACTTCAGCCGAACTCACCCGGTGGACAGAGAGGGAATCGAACCCCCGACACAAGGATTTTCAGTCCTTTGC
>JAKSDB010000279.1 GCA_022360415.1 Chlorobiales bacterium | reverse complement strand
TCGATAACCGAATGTTCATGCAGTCTTGCCACAATCGCGTCGTTGTAGCGTGAAAGCAGTTGTGCAACGTCTTCGACGGCTTCGCGCGAGTTGATGCCTATGGATTTCCCCTCGAGGTTGATCGCATAACCGCCGAGCTCGTGAATCCCTATTTCAAAAGAAACCCTTGTCCTGAGTGACGGTTTGTTGAATATCATGGCAACTGTTTTTCCTGACAGGGGTTTGTGGGGAGCGCCGGAAGATGCTTCCTGTCGTTTCTGTTTGATAAAAAGAGAGAAATCGAACAGTTCTATGATCTTGCCGGCATCCAGATGAGAAAAGCCGAGAAAATCCCGTTTATTGCTTCTTTTTTCCAAAAGATATCTCCATGAATGTGGTTAAAGATCAGGATTTTTTTCAAGAACGAACTGTGTTCCAATACCCCGATCGGTAAAAATCTCGAGCAGCAGGGAGTGAATAACCCTGCCGTCGATAAGATGAATCTTGTGGACACCACCATCGAGTGTTTTGTAGGCCGAGAGCGCTTTAGGTATCATGCCGCCTGAAATCACGCCGCCTTCGATGAGATCTGCCGCATCAGCCTTGCAGACGCTTTTCAGGATCGTTTCACCACGATAGACTCCCGGAACATCGCTGACATAGATCAGCTTTTCGGCCTTAAGGGCAATGGCTAACGCACTGGCGGCGTCATCGGCGTTGATATTGTAGATGTTGCCATTGTCATCAAATCCTATGGGAGCGATAACCGGTATCAGTTTGGCATGGCAAAGCAGATCGAGATAGGCTTTGTTGATCCCGGTGATTTCACCGACAAGGCCGAGAGAATCAGCCTCTTTACAGGGAACCGCCCTGATTGTGTTGGCGTCAAATCCGCTTACGCCGACAGCTTTTGCTCCATGTTCACTGATGAGGCGGACAATGTCCTGATTGACTTTGCCTGCAAGGGTCATTTGGACGATCGAGATCATCTCCCTGTCGGTGACCCTCTTGCCATGGATGAACTGTGTTTCAATGCCCATTTTTTCAGCAGTTCGGGTTATTGCATCACCTCCGCCGTGAACCAGAACAACATTGATCCCGACCTTGCGCAGAAGGGTCACATTCTGCGCGAAAGCATCTTTAAGCACCTCGTCTTTCATGGCAGAGCCGCCATACTTGATGACAAATGTCTTGTCCTCAAATTTCCGGATATAGGGAAGGGCTTCGATAAGCACCTGCCCTATGGTGGATTGCGGAGGGTCGTTGTGATGATTCATCATTATCTGTAAATGTTATCTGTTCGTTTCGCCCTGTGGATTCATGTTCTGTAACTGCCGTTGATTTCAATGTACTCCTTGCTGAGATCGCAGGTCCGGACAACAGCTTTTCCCGGACCGTTTCCCAGTGACACTGTTATGGTATAGCTGTTGCGGCCAAGTATTTTTTTTGCCCTGTCTTCGGAAAAATCAGAAACATAGCCGGGTTCGAGGATGGCAAGGTCGTCAAATGTAATCGAAACCTTTTCAGGATCGAAAACAGCTCCCGACCTGCCGGCAGCCGCGATAATCCTGCCCCAGTTGGCATCTTCCCCGTGAAGAGCGGTTTTAACCAGGTTTGAATTTGCGATGGTACGTGCGGCTTTTCCGGCATCGGTATCGGTTGCGGCGCCTTCCACAAGAATTTCCACCAGTTTGGTCGCTCCCTCTCCATCCCTGACAATAAGCTTTGCGAGGAAGATCATCAGGCTTTCAAGTGCGGCATGGAAAATGGCCGCGTCCTCGCTTCCGGGCAGTATTTCAACACCCCCAGAGGGCCCGGACAACAGTACAGCCATATCATTGGTGCTTGTATCGCCGTCAACTGTAATGGTATTGAAACTTCTGTCATTTGCTTTTGTAAGCATCTCCTGAAGCGTTTTACGGTCGATATGCGCGTCTGTTACAAGAAAAGCGAGCATCGTGGCCATATCCGGGCAAATCATGCCGGAACCCTTTGCTATTCCGCAGAGGCGAGCCGTCCCTCCGGAAAGAGAAATATCAAGTCC
Organism: Chlorobiales bacterium; assembly: GCA_022360415.1. Lineage (GTDB taxonomy): Bacteria > Bacteroidota > Chlorobiia > Chlorobiales > Chlorobiaceae > Prosthecochloris. The sequence goes on along the minus strand of JAKSDB010000279.1, from coordinate 1,021 downwards.
GAAAAATTTCGGAAAGGTGTCGGTCGTCATGATCGCTTCTGCGGTCCTGGTACACGGGTCTTCAAGCAAAACAGCCGAAAACGAGTCGAGCGCCCGGTTGATCTTATCCATGGGAAGGGGATCACCGATAACGCCGGTTGACGAGACAAGAACTTCTTCCGGGCCGATTCCGAGCGCTTCCGCTGTTTTTTCGGCCATTGCCCTGGCATCCTTCAAACCCTTTTCACCGGTCGCCGCATTTGCATTGCCGCTGTTGCAGACAATGGCCTGTATTGAAGGGGCCGGTTGCAACAGATGCTCTTTCGATATGGTCACAGGTGCCGCACAACAAAGGTTTCTGGTGAAAACGGCAGCTGCCGATGCAGGGCCGCTTGCCTTGATTATCATCAAGTCTCTTTTGCTGCCGGGTTTGATCCCCGCGTGTCTTGTGCCCGAGGAAAATCCTTTGGGCCAGAACTGCTTTTTATCGGCATCCCTGATATTGAGAGGCGTTGCGTGTTCAGGCCAGGATGTTTCCGCTGCAAGTTCGTCGATGAGCGCAAATGCCTTGTGCAGCTTAGAGTAATCCGTGAGTTTCATCATAACCGAGCATAATGTTCATATTCTGTACCGCCTGGCCCGCCGCGCCCTTGACCAGGTTGTCGATTGCCGTGACGATCACTACCGAACCGTCCCCGGCACTTTCCGCAACATGTATATCACAGAAATTCGTGTAAGCCACATGCTGCACTTCTGGCATGGCATTTCTTATCCTTGCAAAAGGTGCAGAGCGGTAATAATCCCTGAAATGTTCAACAATTTGTGAAACCGGAATATGTTTTTCAAGCTGAATGTTCAGCACTGCGTAAATCCCTCTGACGAGAGGCGCAATCATAGGGGTAAACATGAAGCCGAAATCCGGATTAATGGTATCTGTGCCCAATGCCTGAAGGATTTCCGGAGTATGTTGATGTTTTCCCGCTTTGTAAGCGCGAATGTTGCCGCTCATCTCCGAAAAGGAGAGCTCTACCTTCCCCGACCT
>JAKSDB010000194.1 GCA_022360415.1 Chlorobiales bacterium | reverse complement strand
TTTCCGCCGTAAAACTCTTTCTTCAGGTGTTCTCAGTCCCGCAGATGAAGAGACAATCACCGTGCTGCGGAACGTTTCGGGGTAATGCAGCGCGAGATAAAGCGCCAGTCGTCCCCCCATGGAATAGCCGACGAGGTGGAGCGGACCGGGATGAATTTTCCCGGCAAGCTCGGCGAGACTCTTGCAGGTTGTTTCAAACGCGCCGGAAATGTACCGAGGTGCAGGGCTGGCTCCGTGACCCGGAAGATCAGGCATGAAACAGGCGTAGCCGTCACGCAGCCTGTCGGCATGGTGTTGCCAGTCTTTTCCGGAACCAAGAAATCCGTGAAGCATCAGTATGCCGGGTTTTGCGGTGTTCCCGGTGCTGTTCACGTGGTATCTCTGGCAGGAGGTTTCTATAATCATAACTGCCGGTCTATGAGCTCCCTGAGCCTTGCGTTCAGGGTTCGATGCTCTCTGACGTTTTCATCCCTCGAGCAGGTTATTTCAATGATTCCGGGTTTTTTCGAACGGCATCTTTCACTGTAGCATTCCCGAAACTGTCCGTTGGTGGAAGGGTTGCTGTACGCTATCCCGAACGTTTCGGCTGCCGAGCGGATGCTGTAGCTCTGCGGAGTGCCGAAATATGTCTCGAAGATGTCTTCCTCTGCGGCAATGGGAAGGAACGAGAAGATTCCGCCGCCGTTGTTGTTCACAACGACAATGTGCAGAGGGTGTTTCGCGTTGCGCAGCAGGGTAAGCGAGTTCAGGTCATGGAGAAAAGCAATATCCCCGATGATCAGCGTCGCCGGTGTCCCGAGGCCCTGGGCAAAACCGGCTGCCGTTGAGATGTTTCCGTCTATCCCGCTTGCGCCGCGGTTCATGCCGCAGCAGGGTACACTGCCGCTTTTTCGCAAGGCACTGTAGGTATCCATGTCCCTTATCGGCATGCTGTTTGCAAGAAACAGACCATGGTTCTCCGGAACAGCAGATGAGACGATTCTTGCTGTGGCAATCTCCGTAACGGGTTTTTCCGGTGAGCAGTAATCGTCAAGCTCCCTTTCTATATCTGAAGACAACGCATCCAGCGGGAGGTCGTTTCCATAGGCGCGGTCGATCCCGGAGGCAAGCCGTTTTGCCAGCTCCTCCGGTGATGTCTCGATCTGGAGGGTGACATTGTGATCGGGATTATATCGTGTCGGATGGCTGCTGATGACAATAAAGTGCTCCGGAGCCCACTGTTTTATGGCGGCTGCAAGATGTTTGCCCACAATTTTCCCGCCGAAATGAAGAACGAGGTCGGGTGTGAAACGGGACGTAAAGCGTTCGGACAACAGGAGTGGTTGTAACGGCCTGTTTTCGCGGCACATGCGGAGCCGTGACGATATGTCGGTATACAGCGGAATGTTCAGTTGCCCGGCAAGACCAAGGACAGCTTGCGCATCGGCCTGCCTGTCGAGATGCCCGGCGACGAGAAGAGGTGACGAAGCGTTTTTCAGCAGCTCCTGTATATGGCTGAACGTAGCGGTATCGGCTGTTTTGCTGCTGAACGCAAAGCGATTCAACGGTTCCCGCTCTTTTTTCCGGAAACCACCTGTTTCAGTCCAGCTGTTGCCGGGAGGAATATCGACAGGATCGAAAGGTTTCCTGAACGGCACATTCAGATGTACGGGGCCCGGAGGTGTGCCAAGGCTTTGGCGGACGGCATGACCGATCGTCGAGAGCAATACATGGGCCGGGATCTCTTCGGAGGGTTCGGGGAACTCGATATCCCATCGGGGATATTTCCCGAAAATTCCATGTTGCCTGATGGTCTGGTTCGCTCCTGAGTCCTGAAGCTCAAAAGGCCGGTCCGCGGAAAGAACAAGCATCGGCTGGTTATCGAGTGAAGCTTCGACGACTGCAGGGAAATAGTTCGCCACCGCTGTGCCGGAGGTGCAGATCAGTACGGCGGGTTTCCCCGCCGACCGGGCATAGCCGAGCGCGAAAAATGCCGCGGCGCGCTCGTCGGGAAAAATCCCGCACTCCGTTTCGGGATTTCTTGCAGCAGCAGCGGTAAGAGAAGTAGAGCGCGAGCCGGGAGAAATACAGAAACGGATGATGCCGTGGCGCACAAGCTCTTCGATGATCAATGTGCTCCAGAGTGTGGTTATCTCTCTGTTGTTCATTAACCTTTAGACTTTCAGGCGGGTTATGGCAAGAATCTCGGAGATTTTCTGGTCTAACTCTTCCCATTCGGAAGCGGGGTCGGAGCCTCTGACAAGTCCGGCTCCGGAGTAAAGATAGACCTTGCTCCCTTTCGCGACAGCAGAACGGATGCCGACAGCGAATTCGGCGGAGTTGCGGCTGATCCAGCCGACAGGCCCGGCATACCATCCCCTGCTGAAAGGTTCGAGGCGGATAATCTGTTCAAGCGCCTTTGCTTTCGGAACACCTCCTACTGCAGGCGTAGGATGAAGGGCTTTCAGCACGGCGGCATCGTCGGTTGATTCAGGCTTGAGCGTAGCGCGGCAACGGGTATAGAGATGAACAAGGCGGTTAAGCTGTAGTGCCCTGACGCCTTCTTCCATGTCGATTGCGCTGCAGATCGGTTCGAGCTCCCTGACAATGGTGTCTTTGACAAATTTATGCTCCCTGATATCCTTCTCGGAATTGAGCAGCTGCTCACACGCGTCACCGTTTCCACTACCGATCGTTTCCCTGGAACAGGTGCCGGCAAGTGCTTCCGTCAGCAGTTCATTATTGTGACGGCGGTAGAGTCTTTCAGGCGTAAAGCTGAAAAAAGCCGTGTTTTTTTCGGGTTCAAAATAGTATCTGAAAGCGGAAGTTTCCGGAAACGGGTATCGGAGAAGAAAAAGAAGAGGGGGGAAAACGCTTTCAAATTCAAGCAGGGTCTGGCGTGCAAGGATTATCTTTCCCATTAATCCTTCCCGGAACCTTTCGAGAACCCGGGCGCATGTTTCCATCCACTGTTTCTGGTCAGGTGAAAACGTAAGCGATTTTATTCCGGGCAGAACGGTTGTCCCGGAAGGGGAGGAGGTGTTTACTTTTTCCAGTTTGTCAAGCAGCCGGCGGTATCGCGTTTCGGTATTCTCGCCGGGATCAGTCACAAGATAACAGCCCAGAACAGTGGATCCGTTTTTCACAGAAAGCTGAATGTCAGGAAGGGCAAACGTGAAAGACTTGAAGGGCAGCCAGTGCTCATCCTGTTGCTGCTCATTATTGAAGCAGAAACCTCCAAAGTAACGGCTATCGGGATCTTTGTGCGCTATTGCTTTCTGTAAAATATCGAAACTGACGCTGTTCGGGCCTGTTTTATCATACTCAATAGAGTCGGCCTTGCCTATACCTGCAACGATATCGTTTTTTCCCCTGTTGGACCAGAAGAATTTCGGGTACGTATCCTGTGAATGCAGCCAGAGCAGAGGGTCTGCCGGTTCGACAGGGATCGAAAATACCTCATGAGACCGCTCCGAGGCACCAACAGCGGAAGCTGCATGGTCAAGCACCATTCTCTGTAACGTATTGACGGCCTGTTTCATTGAAAGAGGCTTACTGACTTGTTCAATAATGTCGGCTTGCTTGTTCATGGTTGCATTTCAGGCCGGGCTCTATGGTTTGAACGGCTCAGTTTTCTTTTTCCAGATGTCGTTCCAGAGAGACGGCAAGATAATTGTTTTTATCCTGAAGCCAGGCATAAATCTCCCGTGCTTTTGCTCTTTGTCCGGTTCTGATATAACAGATTGCCAGATTGTAATACGCTTCTTCAAAAGCCGTGCTGTTGGCTATTGCCTCAAGGTATGCCTCGATAGCCAGGTCATATTTATCAAGCTGCAGGTAAACATTGCCGATATCATAGTGCCGGAGAGAGTCGTCCGGTGAAAATTCGAGGCTTTTCCTGAAATAGCCGAGTGCCTGTTCGTACTGCTTCCGGTTGAAATAAGCTGCCCCGAGAGCAGGATAAACAGTCATGCCGCTCCGGGGATTGAGAGCCAGGGCTTTTTCATATGAGTCAACAGCTTTGTCATACTGCTTCTGTCTCGCATATGCGTTACCGAGCCTGATATATGCCTGTGGATCTTCAGGGCTCCGCCATACTGCCTGTTGAAGCTCGTTAAGCTCCTTTGATGCTGAATCGCATCCTGCTGTTACCAGTACCGCGAGACTCGAGAAAAGAATAACGGTTATCCTTAAGAGCGCCCCGGGATGTTGGTTGATGGCAATCATGAAAAGAGATGATTGTATGTATTTTCTCTTTCGAGAAGCGACTTTCCTTCACTTAACAATATATACATATATCCTGAACTGAGCGTTTCAACAGAGGTTTAAAAACGATAACTTTATAACAAGTCTCTACTGTTCCTGTTCGATGCAATTACTCCTGCCCTGCGACAACCCCGTTTGTTGAGACGCTCCGTCAAGGTATGGAAGCGGTGACAGAGGAAGCTGAAGAGGAGGAAAACGTGTAAACCCCGTGAGTATGCTGTTCGGCAACAGGAGACATGTAATCTCGGCCAGCAGAAGAACCGATGTTCCGGCCTTCTACGCCGAATGGTTCATGGACAAGGTAAGAAAGGGCGTCTGTAAGGTCGCAAATCCCTATAATCCTTCACAGGTAAAAGAGGTGTCTCTTCGTACTGAGGATGTTGCGGCATTTGTATTCTGGACACGGTATGCAAGGCCGATCCGTCCTTTCCTTTCCGAGCTGGATGCGAGAGGGTTCAACTACTATTTTCTGTACACGGTTACCGGGTATCCGCGCAGCCATGAGCCCGGCCTTCCCTTGTCCCCGGAAGTGATCGACGATTTCCTTCGTCTTGCTGAACGCATTGGGCAGGAAAAGATTATCTGGCGCTATGATCCGGTTATCATCAGTGCCGGGTTGGATATCGAATTTCACATACGAAACTTTCGAAGGCTTGCACAAAGACTCTCGGCCGGAACGAAAAATGTCATAATAACCTTTGTTAAAAGGTACAGGCATATCGAAAGGGCGCTGGAAGCTTTGGGATATGTACACCCCTCACCTCATCAGCGTCTCGTTCTTGAAGAGCGGCTCAGGACGGCAGCCTCTGAAACAGGGATAGCGGTAAAAACATGCGGGGAAAGAGATTCGTTTTCCGGCATTACCTCGGGGAAGTGCATCGATGAACGGCGTTTGAAGGATCTGTTCGGCCTTGAGCTTTCTTCGGGGAAAGATCCCGGACAGCCGGGAGAGTGCCGCTGCATCAGAAGTGTCGATATAGGGCGGTACGGCTCCTGTGTGCACGGCTGTGTTTACTGTTACGCTTCCAGAAGTTTTTCGCAGGCAGCCGGTTATTATCGGGAGCATGATTACAGGGCGGAAATGCTTTGAGGAGTTGTTGAACTGTTGATTTGTTCAATAGCTGGATGGCTTGATTGCCGGATGGCTGGATAGCGAGCTATCAAGCTGCCAGTCGTTTTGACTTTTGAATTTTGACTTTTCCTGTTGATGAATGCCGGATCGCCCTGTGTAATGTTCCGGTTATTACACGGGGCGGCATGACGCGGAATAAATTAATAGAGGTGCCCTTAATAAGGAGAACAATCCATGAATACCACCATTACGATAAACATCGAAGGAATGCACTGCGGGAGCTGTGAAGCACTTGTCAGGGAAACTCTTGAGGAACTCGACGGTGTCGAGAGCGTTGAGGTTTCTCACAGCGCAGGAATCGCGAAGGTTGTGTATGACGAGAACGCCATTTCACCCGAAACTTTGAAAGCCGCTGTTGAGCAGCAAGGGTATGCTGTTTCAGGTTAGGTCATGGAAAAAACAGACATCAAAATAACCGGCATGCACTGCGAGAGCTGTGTCAGGTTAATTGAAAAAAACCTCGGCAAGGCTGATGGTATAGAGAGTGCCGTTGTCAATTTCGCCGCTGGAAAAGCTTCGGTGACCTATGATCCTGCAATAACAGAACCGGCAAGGCTTGTCAGGGAGATTGAAAAAAGAGGATATGGCGCCCGCCTGATCGAACGGGCTTCCTCCTCTGAAAAAGATACAGCGTACCGGGATGAGCTGCGGGGATTACGGCGCAGGCTGATTGCAGGGGTGGTTTTCGCTTTGCCGGCACTGGTACTGGGCATGTTTTTCATGAATGCCCCGATTCCGTTTCAGGGTTTTGTTCTCTGGATTCTCGCAACACCCGTGCAGTTTTATGTTGGGAGGGAGTTTTATCTCGGGGCGTGGATGGCTCTTCGAAACGGCTCCTCCAACATGGATACACTCGTGGTTCTTGGGACGAGCGCGGCCTATTTTTATTCGGTTTACCTTGTTCTTTTCGAAGGAGGAGATCACCAGTATTTCGAAGCATCCGCCGTTCTGATAACACTTGTTGTTCTTGGAAAATATCTCGAGGCGGTATCGAAGCACCGGACGTCGGAAGCGATCAGCCGGCTTGAAAAGCTTTTCCCGAAAGAAGCATCGGTCATCAGGAACGGCTCGGAAGTCCGGGTTCGGGTTGAAGAGCTCGACCCGGGAGATGTCCTGATTGTTCGGCCCGGTGAACAGGTTCCGGTTGACGGCGAGATTGTCAAGGGGACAACCACTCTCGATGAAAGCATGGTGACCGGTGAAAGCGTTCCGGCTGCCAGGGGAGAAGGGGAAAGCGTTATCGGTTCGACCATCAACAGGGAAGGCAGTTTCACCATGAAGGTCACCCGTACCGGTTCGGAAACGATGCTGGCAAAAATTATTCGCCTCGTAGAGGATGCGCAGATGCGCAAGGCCCCTGTACAGAGGTTTGCCGACAGGGTTTCATCATGGTTTGTTCCGGCAGTGATAGTGATCGCCTGCCTGACGTTTTTCGTCTGGCTTGCTGTTCTTGGCTCATCCCCCGGTTTTGCTCTTGTTGCTGCTGTATCGGTTCTGGTTATTGCTTGTCCCTGCGCGCTCGGACTGGCTACTCCCACCGCAATTATGGTCGGTACCGGAATGGGGGCAGGCGAGGGTATTCTCGTAAAAGGCGGAGACGCGCTCGAAACGGCAGGGAATCTGGAGCATGTTGTCTTTGATAAAACAGGGACGATAACGAAGGCGGAACCGGAAATTACTGCTATAGTAGTGCGGGAAGGGTACAGCGAGGCCGGGTGTCTGAGGCTTGCTGCCGGCCTGGAACGGGGTTCCGAGCACCCTCTTGCCGGGGCGATTGTTGCAAGGGCGGAGGCAGAAGGCATTGTGCCTGCGGAAACCGGGGAGTTCAGAACCCATACAGGGAGAGGGGTCGAAGCGTTGGTTGACGGGGAACTTCACCATATCGGTTCGCTTCGTTTTATCGGGGAGGCCGGAATAGATACGGAGTATTTCAGGCAGCAGGCTGAACGCTTCGAAGCGGAAGGGCAAACCGTTATTATGCTTGCGCGAGCTGGAAAAGCCCTGGGGATTTTCGCGTTGAGCGATACAATCCGCCCTGAAGCCGCAAAAGCCGTTCGCAGGCTGCATGCAATGGGGCTGGAGACTTCGATGATAACCGGTGACAATGAACGGGTGGCCCGCGCAATAGCAGGGAAAGCAGGAATATCGTCTTACAGGGCGGGTGTGCTGCCCGATGAAAAGGTTGCGTTTATCGGTCAGTTACAGGAAAACGGAACGGTTGCGATGGTGGGTGACGGGATCAATGATGCACCCGCTCTTGCCCGGGCCGATATCGGTATTGCCATGGGATCGGGTACCGATATCGCCATGGAAGCAGGTGACATTGTGTTTATGCGTAACGATCTTTTATCCCTTCCAAGGGCTATCCGGTTGAGCCGCCTGACAATGCAGCGTATCCGTCTCAACATGTTTTGGGCCTTGTTCTACAACTCCGTCGGGATTCCCGTGGCGGCAGGTTTGCTTTATCCCTGGACAGGATGGCTGCTCAATCCCATGATTGCCGGAGGAGCAATGGCAATGAGCTCGGTGAGCGTGGTGCTGAGTTCACTTCTCCTGAAACGGCAATCGTTTTGATTCCTTAGCTCCAAAAAGAAAAAAGGTGATTCGGTTTGAAACGACTGATCCGGGTGTTACTATGTAACAGTATCCGGATTAAAACTGTAACTTCAGGACAAACAATGGCTTCCGAGAAAACCCAGAAACTTGCGGTACTTATCGACGCTGACAACACACAGGCCTCGATTATCGACGGATTGCTTGCGGAA
>JAKSDB010000410.1 GCA_022360415.1 Chlorobiales bacterium | reverse complement strand
GAATAGCGCCCGTTTTTTTGTCGCTGCCGATGACTGCCGGAACCGGAACGGAGCACAAGGAGAAAAGATGCTGTATGACAAGAAACGGATACTGATCGGTCGGGTGTATGGTATAATCCTTGTCGATGCAGAGTACACAGGTGTTATCCTGTGCGATGACCCTGAAGTACTGCCTGGACGAGGCATCTCCTGTTATAGGTTCAATGTGTATTGTTCTGAGTTCAGTGTCTGAAAAAAAGGAGTGAAGATAGTTGCGAGGGGAAGGCATGGTGAAGCGGAGTGTTCAGGAATAAAAAAAGCACCTTATGCAGCAAAACATAAGGTGCTGTGCGTTCCTGGTAAATAATGTTACTTGGAGCCGCCGATAGTCGATGAGACGTTCTGCAATACCTGATTTACGGTATTTGCCATATTGCCCATCATATCTGTCATGGTTTTGCCGAGAGGGCCGACCATCTCGGATACGGTCTGAAGACCGTTGTTGAGAACTTCAATCTGCTGCTGGCCAAGTTTTGCAACAGTTTCTACAAGACCAGAGATTGCACCTGCTAAATCGTTGCTTGATCCGTTTGACATGATGTGTAATGTTTTAGAGTTGAAAAGAAGAAACGAGAAAAAAGCTTTTGTTTGCTTGCTGTCTTTGCCGGCAACCGGTCAAGGATGACGACCTCCGGCAACAGATTATTTTTTTGAAAATTAAAACATTTTCAAACGTTACGCAAATACAAAATCACAGCTTTTTCCTGTATTAACCGCCACCGTCCTCTGCCTTGTGCTTTCCAATAAACTTGTTGAGAAGCATGACAATAAATATGCCGGAAACAAAAAAAACGGCGGGTGCAATAATGGTTGTATATTCGGCGATAAACTCCATAATGGTGATTCTCTTTAGTAGATGTTCAGCTTGTTTGAGCGTTTCAGCCCATGTTCTATTTCAAAAGTCTGCAGCAGTTCCTGAATGTTTTTTCTGAAAGCAAAGCTGGTGACAAAACTCATGAGTGGATGAGGATTGTGCGTGATCCTGTTGATGATGTTTTTCAAGGAATAAGCCTTATAGTAAGTTTGCATGAACTTGTACTGGAATTCAACTGGGTCATAATGCGGTGAGCGGATCACAACGTTTATTGCATTGTACTTTTCCCAGTCTTCGTCGGTAATCAGCCCCTTTTCCTTGTATTCCTTATACATGCTTGTGCCGGGGTACGGGGTGATGATCTGCATGATCGGCATGAAGATATTGTTCTTGCTGATAAAGTCTACAAGATCTTTCATGTCGTCGTAATTGTCCAGATTCGGGTTGATGAGGAAGTTACCCTGTACATTAAGTCCTGCTTTTCTGCAGCGGTCAATGATTTCTATGATTTTTTCAGGCGTGTTGACATGAGATTTGTTGTACGCTTCGAGATTGCTTTTCTTGATGGATTCAATCCCGACCAACGCCATGAAACACCCGGCTTCAACAAGTTTTTGTACCGTTTCGTCGTCCTCGAGAAAATTCATGCTCAGGAAGACACTGAACATGATATCGCACTCCTTGAGCATGTCGAGGGCTTCCCAGAGATGTTTTTTATTAATTCCCAGGTTTTCGTCGCACAGCATGAACCACGGCTTGGCCGAAGTTCCGTTTCTCTTGAAAAAAGCTTCTTTTGCTTCTGCTATCTGTGCTTTAAGGTCTTCGGGTTTCTGGGTTCGGTAGAGTTTTCCTGTAAAGTTCGGAGTGACGCAAAACGAACAGTTATAAGGGCATCCTCTGGTGATGTAGATAGGAATGGATTTGGTTGTGTCGACTTTTTCCCTGAGGGATGCTTTGGCGATCCTCTTGTAGTCAAGGGGAGCGATTTTTTTGACAGGAGGAAAGTCCTTTGCGTTGTAGTACGGTTTGAGGCGATTGTTTGCCGCGTCCTCCAATACCGTTCCCCACATGTTTTCTGCTTCGCCGCAGACAATTGTGTCGGCATGCTGTGCGGCTTCATCGGGATTGAACGAGGGATGGATGCCCCCCAGAATAACCTTTCTGCCCTTTTTCCTGAAGTTGTCGGCTATTTCATAAGCTCGTGTCGCGTCGATCGTTCGTGCAGTAATTCCGACAAGGTCATAGTCGGCATCGTAATTGACGGTATCTCCGAAATGCTCATCGATAATTTCTATCTCATGCTCAGGGGGCGTGATGCTGACAAGGACCCCGAGGGCCATATGAAAAAGCGGCTTCTGGTTTGATTTGGAATCCTTCTTACCTTTCGGCGCTACCAACAGGATTTTAAGGGGTTTTACCGATGTATCTGAAGTGCCTGCTGACGTGAACATTCGCTTGAAAAAACAGATTTTTGGCTTGGCGTATTATCAGGGCATAGGCGCCGGCCAAGTGTGCTTGATACATGCCGAATACAACCTGTCTGCTGACAGCAGACTTGTTTGACCTGTATAATAGTAAAAACACAAGGATAAAAACAATGCTTGGGAGGAGATTTGCGGAGGGAATTCGAAACGTTAACGAAAGTGTGAAGGCAGACTGAACAAGGACAATTTGAAACGATCAATTTAGGTTATATATTCTTGGCTCAAGGATTGAATGTCTCCCCGGTACGTTTTTACTTAAGGTTTTTATAACTGTTAGCCAAAATTACCAGACCATGCCGCGTTATACCCCGGAACAACTGGCGAAACGAAATGCTTCCATATGGACTGACGTTCAGCTGATTTTAGCTCCGGTTCAGTTTTTTGTGTTTCTGGCAGGCGTTATCGTGACGTTTCTTTACATGCAGAATGATCAGATTTTCAGTTTTTACTGGGTAAGTCTGGCCATTTTGTTCAAAACCCTGTTATTCGGTCTTCTGCTGATTACCGGTGCATATTTCGAAAAGGAGATTTTCAACAAATGGATTTACGGCAAGGAGTTTTTTTGGGAGGATGTCGGCAGTACGGTGGCTGCTTTTTTTCATCTCCTCTACTTTGTCATGGCCTATATGGGGTATTCTGAAGACGTGCTGATATGGGAGGCTTTCCTTGCATATTTTACCTATGTCGTCAATGCCTTGCAGTACCTTACCAGAATAATACTTGAAAAAATCAATGAACGTCGTTTGAAAGCAGAGGGCGTGATTTAGCCCGGTCTTGCAGTGAGGATAAATAAACTTGTTTTAGAAGGTGTCGATTATGCTGAATGGAACTTTTAAAGGGTTGTGGAACAAAGCGTTGCTTTTAATGGGGGCTGTATGGGCATTGCTTGTTTTTATGATATGGGAATCCAATCAGCTCGAAACGGCTGGTGATCGCCTTGTTTTTCTCACGGTGGTGATAAGCGGATTTCTTGTCATTTACTTTTCAGGATTTGTTATTGAGGTACTTGACAGAAAAAAGAAAACAAGAGGATCATGAACCCTTCTCTGCTACTGTCGTGATTCTCCTTCTGCAGCAATTGCTGCATCGATACAGCAGATATCGGATTGTACCTTGCAGAGCATACTTTCCGTTGCCTGTTGCATGATTTGCGACATGATGGTCTCGGTCAGGAACTTGAGCACCATCTCGGGCATCATATTTAACGGGAACGGCACTTTGAAATCTAGAGTGATACTGGTGTCATAATGCACGGATGTTTTGTCATCCGTATGGTGCAACAGGCAGATTTCCGCTCCGGCAGTTCCGATGAAGGTATTTTCACTGGTGATCGTTACATCGGGGATATTTTCCGCGGCGCTCCAGCGAATGAGTTTCCCGCCTCGATTTTTATCTATCTCAATGTTTCCGGAGTTGATGTAGTGCTCTAGAAGTTCGTTTTCAGGGTGGAGATGTTCAAGATCCTGCTTGACGAAAAAAAGGGCGACTATTGGATTGTTTCGTGGATCATCCGCCATGAATGTCCATTGGTATATGTCCCTTTCGGCGAGGTACTCGATGTTTTTACAGTATGGGTTGCATTTAAGGATTCGTAAATGGTCTGAAAAGTATTCTGCGGAGTCCTGAAGGCAGGAATCAAGTATAATATGTGCTTTGCTTTTTCCTATAACTTCCATGGTAAATACGATAATCGTGGCTCTTTGCTCTCTCTTCGATGATTCAGTAAAGTTATTTTTCCTGTTGAAAATATAAAAAGAAAGGTGTCTCTTCTTCTGAAAGCCTGTTCGGTGAGAATGCTTTGCGTCTATCCCTTTATGCTGAAAACTGAGTAACGTTTCAGGTCCTTCAACAGTTCCGTCATATTTGGTTTCTATCTCCAGGCAGCTTCTTCAATTTGCAAAGATGGGAAAAAATAGTATATTTGATACCTATACGGGGTAGGGGTATTATGGCATCATCCTGATATCCAGGTTCAGGAACTTCAGTAGAAATAGAAAAATTATGGAAGATGTTATTGCAAGATTAAAAAGGGTTAGCGGGCAGATCCAGGGGCTCATCAGGATGATGGAGAAAAAGGAGCATTGTGAGAAAGTAATCGTTCAGTTTCAGGCTGCGAAAGCGGCATTGGATAAAACCTACTCCATGGTACTGAACAACAGCTTGATGGAGTGTTTAAGTGAACGGGATTCGGAAAACATGGAGAGAATTCTGAAGCTGATATCCAAGAAGTAAGCAGTAAGGATCCTAAACTACAATGGTGAAAAGTGCTATGAAGCTTGTCAAAAGAGTTCCGGGGTATATTCTGGCACTGGTTCTTTTTCTTCCGTTTGCCGCCAATGCGGAGGAGGTGATGAGAGTCACTCTTGAACAGGCGCTGGAAATTGCGGAAAAAAACAACTATGCGCTGAAAGCCGCAAAAGCGAGGGTTGACCAGGCGGAAGCGAGGTATGTACAGAGCAGAAAAGCTTTTCTTCCTAAAGTGACGCTTTCCGAAACCTTTGTCGTGACAGACGACCCGGCTTCGGTGTTTACCTACAAACTTCGTCAGGGAATCATTAATCCGGCGACGGATTTCAGTGCAAACGCGTTGAACGATCCGGACGATATCTCGAATTTTTATCTGGGTGTTGAAGTTATGCAGCCGATTTTCAACCGGGATGCTGTCATTGGCAGGAACGTTGCTTCGGTAGCGAAGAGGTCGCAGGAACAGATGCTGAGGAGGGCCGGGCAGGCCATTGCACTTGAAGTCAGGAAAGCCTATTACGGCCTTGTGCTTGCGCAGAAAAACCTTGATGCGGTCAACAGTTCGGTAGGGGCTATGCGTGGGCATGACCGTGAAGCGGCTGCGGCGTATAGAAACGGCTTGATAACAAAGTCCGACAAATTGTCAACGGGGGTTCGCCTGGCCGAGCTTTCGGAGCAGAAGATGATGATAGAGGATGAGATACAGTCGGCAAAGGACGGCCTGCGGATGCTTCTGCGGCTTGACAGCGCTACGGATATCGAGCCGGTAAACGGTCTTGAGACAGGCGATATCGATATTCCCGCAGAGGAACCTCAAATGTCGGAAGGCAGGGCAGATCTGAAAGCTATCGAGGCCCATGCAGAGGCGGCCGGATACCAGTACGAGATGACCAAGGCCAGGAGATTTCCGCGCCTGAATGCTTTTTTTCAGCAAAACTGGAATGGCGATGATTTCCCGGGATTCGGGGAAAATAACTGGACCATGGGGGTTGCCATGGAGTGGACCATATTTGACGGATATTCCAACATCGGGAAAGCGCAGGAAGCACGCGCCGGCGAAATGGAGGCTCACTACAGGTTCGAGGATGCAAAAGACAAGGGACGTTATGAAATTCGTAGAGCCTACCGCATGCTTCGTACCGCAAAATCGAGAATAAAAGTTGTGGAACAGTCCCTCAGAGAGGCCAGAATAAGCCTTGATTTTATCGGTGAGCGATATCGTTCAGGGCAGGCAATGACTTTTGAACTGCTCGGCAGGGAGCAGGCGTATACCCATGCCCGCATGCGCCTGAACAAAGCCAGGTATGACCTTATCATTGCAAGGAGCGAGCTGGATTACTACATCGGCGGGTGACCCAAAGACAAAAAAGAATATCGAATTATGAAGCATATAGCATTTGTAGCAGGTATCGGACTTTTCTTTTTGCTAGCGGGCTGCACAGGCAAGAAGAGTGAAACCGATAGTGCCAAGGGAAAGATCAGGGTGGTGGAAGTTGAGCGTGTTGCGACGGTTAAAACAGGAATGGCGAGAGACGGACGCCCGGTTTTTCTTATTCCTGCTTCTGCGCTTTTTATGCGGGGACAGCTTGAGGGCGTCCAGGTTGTAGGAGATGAAGACATCGTTTCCGTAAGATGGATAAGGACCGGAAACGTGTCAGGTGATGAGGTCGAAGTGCTCAGCGGACTTGCAGAGGATGAAAAAGTGGTGGCACCATATATAAGAGGGCTTCAGGAAGGGTTTCAGGTAACAGTCAAGCAATAAAGTAGGAGGGTTTGGTCGATGAGAGAGGGGATTGCGGGAGTTCTTGCGAAGCTGTTTATCAACTCGAAGCTGACACCGTTGCTGATGATCACAGCACTCCTTGTGGGCGTGTTGGCAACCTTCATGACGCCGCGCGAGGAGGAACCGCAGATTTCCGTTCCGTTGGTGGATCTTTATTTCAGTTATCCAGGCGGGAGCGCAAAAGAAGTCGAGGAGCGGGTAGCGAAGCCTGTAGAAAAGTACCTGACGGAAATCGATGGTGTCGATTATGTGTATTCGACTTCCCGAAAGGACTTTGCACTGGTTACCGTTCGCTACAACGTTGGTGACGACACCGAGGAGAGTATGGTAAAGCTGTGGGCTACCATTATGAAGAATATGGATAAAATGCCTCCAGGAATGCAGATGCCTCTCGTTAAGAAAGTGACGATAGACGACGTGCCGGCATTGACCCTGACGTTCTGGAGTGACAGCTACGGTCCCTACCAACTCAGGAGGGTGGCGGGTCAGGTTGCCGACGAGCTCAAGAAAATCGAGAATATCGGAGATGTCAATCTCAACGGCGGGTTGAAACGTCAGCTCAGAATTGTGCTCGATACGCAAAAGCTTGCACAGTACCGGATTACCCCGCTCCAGATAGCCCGGCAGATCAGGGCATCGAACAGCCAGCTGACAGCAGGAACGTTCCAGCAGGCGAACCGGGAGTTTAGGGTGAAAACCGGCAAGTTTCTCAAGACAGCCGAAGATGTAAGGAACGTTGTTGTAGGCATCTATAATTCAGACGCGGTATATCTCAAGGACGTGGCCGAGGTTATCGACGGGCCTGAAGAGGTTGAGAATTACGCGTTTTTCGGTTACGGAGCTGCATCGCACGAGGTTGAGGCGCATGGTGAATACCCGGCTGTAACGCTCACGATTGCCAAACGGAAAGGAACCGACGCTACAGCGCTTGCAAACAAGGTGCTGGCAAAAGTCGAGTCTTTGAAAGGATCTGTCATTACCTCCGGAATTACCGTTACCGAGACCAGGAACTACGGTGAAACCGCTTCGGAAAAAGTGTTTACGCTTCTTGAGCACCTGATCGGTGCGGTTGTTGCCGTTACCATTGTGGTCGGCCTTTTCCTCGGCTGGCGGGGCGGCCTGGTGGTGTTTGCTTCCGTTCCGATAACGTTTGCCCTAACGCTGCTGGTATACTTTCTCTTTGACTATACGCTGAACAGGGTGACGCTTTTCGCCCTGATTTTTGTTACCGGCATCGTCGTGGACGACTCGATTATCATCGCGGAGAATATTCACCGGCATTTTTCCATGCGCAGAATGCCGAGGCTCCAGGCGGCCATTACGGCGATCAACGAGGTGGGAAATCCTACGATTCTCGCCACTTTTACTGTGATAGCATCGGTTCTGCCAATGGTGTTTGTTTCCGGTCTTATGGGGCCTTACATGAGTCCGATGCCGATCGGTGCGTCGCTTGCGATGATCTTCTCGCTTTTCGTCGCCCTTATAGGAACGCCATGGCTTGCGTTTCGCCTTCTCAAGGCTGAAGGGGGAGGCGAGCATTCGGAGGAATACGATATCAGAAAGTCAATCTATTACAAGGTATATGATAAAACACTTGCACCACTGCTCACCAGTTGGTGGAAAGCAGCCATTGCATTTGTGTTCGTTGGATTGTTGCTGCTGGGTTCTGTCAGCATGATTCCGTTGAAGATGGTTCAGCTTAAAATGCTGCCGTTTGACAACAAGAGCGAGTTCCAGGTTATTGTCGACATGCCGGAAGGCACCACGCTTGAACAGACCGCAAGGGTAAGCAAGGATATCGTATCGTATCTCAGGACAGTGCAGGAAGTCGAAAATTATCAATACTATGTCGGTACGCACGCACCGATCAATTTCAACGGTCTTGTGCGGCACTACTATCTCCGGCAGAGTAACAACATGGCCGATATCCAGGTAAACCTTGTACACAAGGGCGAGCGTAACGATCAGAGTCACGATATCGCAAAACGGGTCAGGCCGAAAGTACAGGAAATCGCCGCAAAATATGGTGCAAATGTCAAAGTTGTGGAAGTTCCGCCAGGTCCGCCGGTGCTCTCGACCATTGTTGCTGAGATTTACGGTCCGAACATGGAGCAACAGATAGCCCTTGCCCGTCAGATCAAGGATGTCATGGAGGATACGCCGGGCGTCGTGGATGTTGACTGGATGGTCGAGGATGACCAGAAGGTGTATACGATGGTGATCGACAAAGAGAAAGCTGCGTTCAGGGGGATTACCACCGAGCAGATAACCAACACGCTTCGCATGGCTCTTGATGGAGTTGATATCGGGCTTTTACACACCGATACCGAACTTGAACCTGTCGGTCTTGAGTTGCGCTTGCCGATTTCTGCCAGAGCGACGATCCTCGATCTTTCGGAGATTTTCGTCAAATCACAGGGGATGAATTCGCTGACGACAAGATTGCCTGCGGGTGAAATGATTCCCCTCTCCGAGCTTGTTTCCATCGAGGAAGCCATCGAGGACAAGAGCATCTATCGTAAAGACCTTAAAAATGTGGTGTATGTAACTGCAGATGTTGCTGGTGTCACTGAAAGTCCGGTGTATGCGATGCTCGAGATGGACGAGCGTATCAAAAAGATTGAGACACCAGGAGGGTACACGATTTCTCCGCTCTACACCGCACCGCCTTTCAGCGAAAAAAAGCTGTCAATGAAGTGGGACGGTGAATGGCAGATCACTTTTGAGGTATTCAGAGATCTGGGTGCAGCGTTTGCCGTCGTGCTGGTGATCATATATCTTCTCATTGTAGGCTGGTTCCAGTCTTTCAGGACCCCGCTGGTGATGATGGTGGCCATTCCTCTCAGTCTGGTAGGGATTATACCGGGCCATTTCTTTCACGGGGCGTTCTTTACGGCGACGAGCATGATCGGCATGATTGCTCTTGCCGGTATCATGGTGAGGAACTCCGTACTGATTATAGATTTTATCCAGTTGCGCGTTCAGGAAGGAATCGAGCTGAAGGAAGCCGTTATCGAATCTGCAGCAGTACGTACACGGCCGATCCTGTTGACGGCCGGTACGGTGGTTATCGGTGCTATTGTGATTCTGTTCGACCCGATTTTTCAGGGGCTTGCCATCTCGCTGATGTGGGGGGCG
>JAKSDB010000247.1 GCA_022360415.1 Chlorobiales bacterium | reverse complement strand
GACGGGATATTCTATCTGGTGCATTCTTGCCTGGCTTTCCCTGCCGCTTGCAATCGGCCAGTTGAAAGCACTGTTTCAGAGTGAAGGCAAGGCGCTCAACGAGGTGCTTGCCGGTACGGGAAAGGTGATGACGTTCTATGGAGCCCTGTTTGCCGCAGGTCTGCTTGTTCCAACATTTTCAATGCTGTAATTGATGCGTTCGGAAACGGTGAAAATTGCTCTGGTGCAGATGGCATGTGAGGCCGATCCTGAGGCGAACCTGAAAAGGGCTTGTGAAAAAATCGTCCAGTCGGCTTTACAGGGGGCCAAGATCGTCTGTCTTCAGGAGCTGTTTACAACGCTCTATTTCTGCCAGGAGGAGGATTACGCGCCGTTCGAGCTTTCGGAAGCTGTTCCCGGTCCGTCAACCGACATGCTTCGGGCAATAGCCGCCGAGCATGAAATTGTTGTTGTCGCCTCGCTGTTCGAAAAGCGAACCTCCGGTCTTTATCATAATACCGCCGTGGTGATCGATGCTGATGGCTCCTATCTGGGCAAATACCGAAAGATGCATATCCCCGACGATCCCGGTTTTTATGAGAAATTCTACTTTACGCCGGGTGATCTCGGTTACAAGGTTTTCAAAACCCGATATGCCGCCATAGGAGTGCTGATCTGCTGGGATCAATGGTATCCCGAGGCGGCACGCCTGACCGCTCTGCAAGGCGCGGAAATTCTTTTTTATCCAACAGCCATCGGATGGACCTCATCTGAAGGCTCGGACGAGGTTCGCCAAGCCCAGCTGCAGGCATGGAAAACGGTACAGCAGGGCCATGCGATTGCAAACGGGGTATTTATTGCCGCGGTAAACAGGGTCGGAACAGAGGGAGAACTCCGGTTCTGGGGCAACAGTTTTGTCTCGGATCCTTTCGGGCAGATTACAGCAGCTGCACATGAGAGCAATGAAGAGATCCTTCTGGAAGATTGTGATGTTGGCAAGATTGCTTACTACAGGACACACTGGCCCTTTCTGCGCGACAGGCGCATCGAAACCTACGGGGATATCCAGCGGCGGTATATCGATTGAGAAGAAATGTTCCTAAAGGAGAATACGATGGTTGACAGGTACACGAGAAGCAAAGTGGGTTTATGAGTATTAATACCGGGGTGTTACCTCAAACGGAGTCTTCTCCGGAGTCAAAACCAATGATAAAAGAGTGGTTTTTTGTCGTTGGTCTTGTGTATCTCCTGTTGGTATGTGTGGCCCTGATCGGCAGCGGATTCAAGACGGCCGCGGGTGAAAACGCCAGAGAACTGTTCGCTTTTGCCGGCAACCCTCTCAGCGGGCTTGTTATCGGTACAATCGCAACAGCACTGATTCAGTCTTCAAGCACCGTTACCTCGATCATCGTAGGTCTGGTTGCGGGAGGGCTTCCTGTTTCGATAGCTATTCCAATGGTTATGGGTGCCAACGTTGGCACTACAATCACCAATACCATTGTCAGTCTCGGACATGTCCGGGAAGGGGAGGAGTTCAGGCGAGCCTATGCTGCCGCAACGATTCATGATTTTTTCAACCTGCTCTGTGTGTTTATTTTTCTGCCGATCGAAATGCTTACCGGTTATCTTGGCAAAGCAGGATATCTTCTCGGCGGGTATCTTGTAGGTGGGGAATCGATGTCTATCAAAGGTTTCAATTTCATAAAACCCGTTGTAAAACCTGCGGTTCAAATGGTGGAGAATTCTCTTCAGTTTTTTCTTCCCGGGGTAACGGTAGGGGTTTTTATGATTATCATTGGGATTGTTCTTATTGTTGCCGTAATTACAACGCTCAGCAGGTTACTGAAAATGCTCATGGTGGGCAGGGCCAAAGATATTCTCCGTAAATCTGTAGGGAGGGGCCCGCTTTCGGGTTTGTTTTCAGGTGCATTGCTTACCGTTCTTGTGCAATCATCTTCTACCACGACAAGCCTTGCTGTGCCGCTTGCCGGAAACGGTGTGTTTTCTCTCAGGCAGATTTATCCGTTTACACTGGGAGCGAATATAGGCACCTGCATAACAGCTCTGTTTGCCGCAACGGCTATTACGGGGTCTAATGCTGTTTTTGCGTTGCAGATCGCTTTTGTTCATCTGTTGTACAATGTTTCCGGCGTACTGGTGATTTACGGTCTGCCTTTTTTAAGGGTACTTCCGGTTCGTGCAGCAGAGATTCTTTCAAATGTTGCTGTCCGAAACAAACTTTTTGCCCTGGTATATATTATCGGTGTTTTTTTTCTGATTCCCGGAGTGTTGATCGCGATCAGCGAACAGTTAGGCTGGTGACGCGGAGCAGATGTCTGTAAAATGCGACCAAGGAGGCACATATGCAGAATCGGATAAAAAGAAGGAAAGAGTTTGAGGCGAAGATTGTCGACCTCGAAGCTTCTCTCGATAACTTAAAGCGGCAACTGAGACAGGGTGTTACCGAGGGTCATCAGAAAGATATCGATCATCTCGAAGATTATCTTGATGAAATCAGTCACCGATATACGAATCTGAGAGATTTCTGGCAGATTGTCCGCAGGGAGCTGAAAGATCTTCTTGCAAGAAAAAACACGGAAAGATGAAAACCACCTTTTTATGAATATTTTCGGCATTATCATTCTGGGCACTCTGTTCGGTACCTTTCTCATAAAGCTTGTTGCGGATGTTCTGAACCTTAAAGCCGCTGGTGAAATCCTGCCCGATGAGTTCCGGGATGTCTTTGATCAGGAAGCATATGAAAAGTCACAGAACTATCTGCGCCACTCAACGGTGTTTT
>JAKSDB010000382.1 GCA_022360415.1 Chlorobiales bacterium | reverse complement strand
GACGGGATATTCTATCTGGTGCATTCTTGCCTGGCTTTCCCTGCCGCTTGCAATCGGCCAGTTGAAAGCACTGTTTCAGAGTGAAGGCAAGGCGCTCAACGAGGTGCTTGCCGGTACGGGAAAGGTGATGACGTTCTATGGTGCCCTGTTTGCCGCAGGTCTGCTTGTTCCAACATTTTCAATGCTGTAATTGATGCGTTCGGAAACGGTGAAAATTGCTCTGGTGCAGATGGCATGTGAGGCCGATCCCGGGACAAACATGAAGAGGGCTTGTCAGAAAATCGCGGAATCGGCTTCACGGGGGGCGAAGATCGTTTGTTTGCAGGAGCTGTTTTCGACGCTCTACTTCTGCCAGGAAGAGGATTACGCGCCGTTCGAGTTTTCGGAAACCGTTCCCGGCCCTACAACAGAAGTGCTACGGGCATTGGCAAAGAAGCACGAAATTGTTATTGTGGCCTCGCTGTTCGAGAAGCGAACCTCCGGCCTTTATCATAATACCGCCGTGGTGATCGATGCCGATGGCTCCTATCTGGGCAAATACCGCAAGATGCACATTCCCGATGATCCCGGTTTTTATGAGAAATTCTACTTTACGCCGGGCGATCTCGGTTACAAGGTTTTCAAAACGCGATATGCCGTCATAGGGGTGCTGATCTGCTGGGATCAATGGTACCCCGAGGCGGCACGCCTGACCGCTCTGCAAGGCGCGGAAATTCTTTTGTATCCAACAGCCATCGGATGGACCTCATCTGAAGGCTCGGACGAGGTTCGCCGCTCCCACTTGCGGGCATGGAAAACGGTACAGCAGGGCCATGCAATTGCAAACGGAGTATTTGTTGCCGCTGTAAACAGGATGGGAACAGAGGGAGAGCTCCGGTTCTGGGGCAACAGTTTTGTCTCGGATCCTTTCGGGCAGATTACAGCAACTGCACATGAGAGCAATGAAGAGATCCTGCTGGAAGATTGTGATCTTGGCAAGATCGCTTATTACAGGTCGCACTGGCCTTTCCTGCGCGACAGGCGCATCGAAACCTACGGGGACATCCAGCGGCGGTATATCGATTAAAAAGACCATCGAAACTTTTCCCCCTCACTCGTCACTTATCACCATCACCACTATGAATATTTTCGGCATTATCATTCTGGGCACTCTGTTCGGTACCTTTCTCATAAAGCTTGTTGCGGATGTTCTGAACCTTAAAGCCGCTGGTGAAATCCTGCCCGATGAGTTCCGGGATGTCTTCGATCAGGAAGCATATGAAAAGTCACAGAACTATCTGCGCCACTCAACGGTGTTTTCCCTTGCGGCCGCTGCTTTCGAGCTTGCGGTGCTCCTTGCTTTCTGGTTTGCAGGAGGGTTCAACTATCTCGATCTTCTGGTCAGGGATTTCGGTTTTTCGTCTCTTGTAACCGGTATTTTATATATCGGGATTCTTCTTTTTCTTCAGGGGCTGGTGTCTCTGCCTTTCGGGATTTACCAGACATTTGTGCTCGAGGAGAAATACGGCTTCAACAAAACCTCTCCACTTACCTTTATTTCGGATAAGCTCAAAGGCGTTTTTCTCGGCCTGGTTCTTGGTACGCCGGTTCTTGCTGGACTGCTCTGGTTTTTCGAGAACACCGGTTCTTTTGCCTGGATATGGGCCTGGGCAGCCGTGTCACTTTTCGGTTTTGTGCTCCAGTATGTCGCTCCGGCTCTCATCATGCCGCTTTTCAACAAGTTCACGCCGCTTGAAGATGGTGAACTGAAGAGATCGATCATGGAGTATGCGCGTTCGGTCAACTTTCCTTTGTCCGGTATTTTCGTCATTGACGGTTCGAAGCGATCCTCGAAAGCCAACGCTTTTTTTACCGGTTTCGGCAAACAGAAACGGATAGCGCTGTTCGATACGCTTATCGACAACCATACCGTTACGGAGCTTGTGTCAGTGCTTGCGCATGAAATAGGTCACTACAAAAAAAAACATGTCATCATTGCCATGCTGTTCAGCGTAGTCAATATGGGTATTGTGTTTTATCTGCTTTCGGTCTTCCTGAACAACCGGCTGCTGTTCGACGCTTTTTATATGGAGAACCTTTCCATCTACGCAAGCCTGCTGTTTTTTTCCCTTCTCTACAGTCCCGTGGAATTTTTTTTCTCGATTTTTCTCCAGTTTGTCTCAAGGCGGCATGAATTCCAGGCCGACTGCTATGCCACTGAGACCTACAGCGGAGGCTCCGCTCTTGTCGAGGCGTTGAAAAAACTGTCGAGAAAAAACCTCTCAAACCTCACGCCCCATCCTTTTTACGTGTTTCTGAACTATTCTCATCCGCCTGTGCTTCGTCGTATCGAGCGCATACGGAGCATCGCCGCATCCGGTCAGGAACGTTCCTGAGTTATGTCAAACGAGAAGAACTGTCACTATTACATGCCGCCTGAATGGGTCCCCCATGAGGCTACCTGGTTGTCTTGGCCTCATAAAGAAGCGTCCTGGCCGGGGAAATTTGATCCTGTGCCGGATATTTTCGCTACGATCGCGGCATTACTTTGTCGTTATGAAACGGTGCATATCAATGTGCTCGATCATGACATGGAAAATGATGCCCGCGAGCGCATTCAGAGAAAGGTAAGCCGGCAAGGGGATATGCACCGCATAAGCTTCCATCATATTCCGACGGATGATGCATGGTGCAGGGACCACGGACCGAATTATGTTTTTTGCACTGAAGAAGGGCGCACGCAAAAAGTTGTTCTTGACTGGGAGTACAACGCCTGGGGCGGGAAGTACGAACCATATCACAATGACAACACCGTTCCGGAAAAGATCGCGGCTCTTCAGGAACTCCAGCTCGTAAAACCCGGAATGGTGCTCGAAGGCGGGGCGATAGACGTAAACGGCTCCGGCTTACTGCTCACGACCGAGGCCTGTCTGTTGAACCCGAATCGGAATCCTTCGATGACAAAAAGCGAGATCGAGGATAAGCTGATGCGGTATTTGGGCATCGAGACGGTTCTCTGGCTGAAAGAGGGGATCGTGGGGGATGATACGGACGGGCACGTGGATGATATGGCGCGCTTTGTCGATGAAAAAACGGTGGTGATCGCAGTTGAAGGGAAACCCGGGGATGAAAACTTCGAAATCCTCTATGAAAACAGCATGTTGCTTCAGCATTATAGTGATATTCTGGAGCAGCCGCTACAGATAGTGAAATTGCCGATGCCCGATCCGGTGTACTTTGAAAACGAAAGGCTTCCTGCAAGCTATGCCAATTTTTATATCGCCAACCGCCAGGTACTTGTTCCGACATACCGTTGTTCGAAGGACAGGGTTGCCCTTGATGTTCTGGAGAAGTGTTTCCCTTCAAGGGAAG
>JAKSDB010000048.1 GCA_022360415.1 Chlorobiales bacterium | reverse complement strand
TATAGGGGTGGGTTTCCGCCGTAACGTTCGGATTAATCCGTATCCCGACAGATGCTTTCTTTCCGAAACGCCCGGCGACCTCGTCAATCAGCCGCAATTCCGACAACGACTCGGCCTTGAGCATCAAAACACCCGCCTTGACACCATACTCTATATCGGCAATTGTCTTACCGACACCCGCCATAATGATTTTCTCCGGTTCGACGCCGGCCTGAAGCGCCCGGAAAAGCTCGCCGCCGGAGTTGACATCGCAACCGCACCCTTCATCGGCGAGAGTACGAATCACATGCAGGTTGAAGTTCGCTTTTACCGAATAGCAGGTAAAATGATCCAGTCCGGCAAATGCTTTTTCGAAAGCCCTGTACTGGTTGACAAGGCTGTTTCGGCTTGTCACAAAAAGAGGTGTCCCATATTCCTGCGCAAGCTTTTCAAGAGAAACCCCTTCGCAGCACAATGTCCCGTCGCAATAAGGAAACAGGTTACTGTCCAACACGTTTCAGCATTTCTTTTCGGGCGATGCCATATGTTGCCATACGCCCCGGTTAATAGGGCACCTCTATTAATTTGCTGCGCACCATGATTACTTCGTTGATCGGTGCTCGAAATCCTCATGTACTCTGTGTACACTCCGGTATCTCTGGCTCCGTTCGCCTTGTCTTCAGGTCGCTCGCGACAATTAATAGAGGTGCCCAATAAAACATATCCGACTCATGCATAGGTTACCATCCCAGGCAATAAAACCTGATGCAGTATAGCTGTTCTCCGACAAGCAAGCAAATAGGGACGTTATAGAAAATCCTTGATCCAAATCAGGCTTTGCAAAATCAGTGTCGATATCTTATATTTGCAGCTCTCTATCACTAATCATACTCTGGAAACGATGGCAAAAAAAGAAAACAGGATTATCATCACTCTTGAGTGCACCGAGGCAAGAAAAGAGGGGCTGACCCCGTCAAGGTACACAACGACGAAAAACAAAAAGAACAATACAGAACGTCTGATTCTCAAGAAGTATAATCCGTACCTGAAAAGGCACACTCCGCACAAGGAAATCAAGTAAGCTGTTTTTGGCAAAATCGACAAAAAAAATTTTATTTAGTAGTATAGTTGCGGGATGCCAGAACGTTGTTGCCCGAATGGCGGAATTGGTAGACGCACTCGTTTCAGGGGCGAGCGCCGCAAGGTGTAGGAGTTCGAATCTCCTTTCGGGCACAAAAAAGCTGAAAAAACTGACTATGCTCAAAACAGTATCCGGAGAAAGAATTTTCAAGTTTTCCCTGACTTTAATAAACCAGATTGTATCGTATGCACCTTGATAACGAGGTGCTTTTTTTGTTTTCCCAAAATTTAAATATCAAGCTGTAGTGGATCATACAAAAATCAATCTGATTGTTCGTCTGCAACACCTCGACAACCAGATCGAAAGCATAGAAAGCCTGCAGAAGGGACTTCCGGAAGAAATCGACGCGCTGGAAGAAGATATAGCATTTACTTCCCGCCAGATTGAAATCCGCGAAAAAGCCGCCGCAGAAAAGGATAAAACCCGTGACAATCTCAATGAAACGATCGAGAACTGCAAATCGAAGATCAAGAGCTTCAAAGAGAAGCAGACTCTGGCAAGAAACAATAAGGAATACGATGCCCTCTCAAAGCAGATTGAATACGAAGAAAAAGAAATAGCCCAGGCTGAAATCCAGTTGCAGGACATAAAGCATCATGAAGAAAAAACAGCGGAACTGCAGGATCAGGGTCGCCAGCTGATTGCGGAAAACCGTTACGACGAAATTTCCGAAGAAATGATGCCCGACGATGTCCTTGCCCAACAGTTGAAAGATCTTAAAGCTCAGGTCGAACAGAAAAAAGAAGAGCTTGAAGGTATCATCGTGGAAACATCCGAAGAAGTCAGTTCACTGAAAGAACAAATTGCCGAGCAGAGAAAAATCGCTGAGAAAGAAGCCAAACGGCTGCTTGCGAAATACGACCATCTCAAAAACGGGAACATTCAGAATGCACTTGTCAAGCTTCATCGGCATGCATGTTCGGGCTGTAATACCAGGGTCCCGACCAACCGCCACACCATCATTGTACAGGGAGGCTTTTATCTTTGCGAATCCTGTGGACGTATAGTAGTCCATGAAAGGCTTTTTGAAGAAGCCGAAACCTGAGGAAAAGAATTGACTGAAAGCGCCATGAAATCCGCATGGTGCTTTGCATTTCTCCTGCTATTTCCCGAGATCATAATCGATTCCGTAATTTCACAACCCGAACCGGCAGATTTCGGATTGTGAACGGAAAACGTGCAAAACAGGTTGTATCTTGAGGTATATCCGTGTACTGAAACCAAAGCGTGCAGTCGCCGTCTATCTTTGAGGACGGACGGAGGAAAGTCCGAACATCACAGGACAGGGTGCCGGTCGAGAGTCTTTGCTCAAGACCGGGAGCAGCGGTCCAAACCTGCTGTTACAGAAAGTGCAACAGAAAGCATACCGCCCCGGTTTGCCGGGGTAAGGGTGAAAAGGGGGTGTAAGAGACCACCAGACATGTCAGTAATGGCATGTGCTATGAAAACCTCCCCGATGCAAGGCTGAATAGGGAAGCTTTTCCGCAAGGAAAGAGAGTTGTCCGCTCAATTCTTTGAGTTTCCGGGTGAGCCGCATAGATAAATGACTGCAACCTTGCCTTACGGCGAGGGACAGAATTCGGCTTACAGCTTTGGTTTCAGTTTCTTTATAAGAACCTTGCCAAAAGAAACACCCCTATCATGACAAAGCTTATGGCTATTTTTGCAGCCGTACCTGCAACAAGGCCGACCCAGGCCCCAAAACCGGCACGCCCGGCCGCCCGAAGATCCCTTTGAACAAACAGTTCACCCGCAACCGCCCCGATAAACGGGCCAAGAAAAATTCCGGGCAAGCCGAAAAACATTCCAACAACCGCCCCGATTGCCGCACCGATAACCGAATATTTACCGGCTCCGTATTTGCTCGCCCCAAGAGCCCCTGCCAGAAAATCGATGCCGTATCCCAAAAGACAGAGAACAAGCAACAATACAAGCGTTCCCTCACCGACATAGGCAAAACCCTCAGCCCATGCCGCAACAAACAGACCGGCAAACACCAGCACTATTCCGGGAAGAGCCGGCAGCAGTAATCCCGCAATCCCTGCGATAACAAGGACAAGCGAAAGAAGCCAAAGAAGAAGCTCTCTTTCCATACTACGTTGTCAGGAAAACCGTTTCACGATACTATCCAGCAAGCCTTGAGCAATCAACCCGGTATACCCGATCCTGATCGCAAGATCGGCAAGGGTAAGGAGAGATATCCCTCGTCTCGAGTAAAGGTAAACGTCACGCCATTCCGGCCCGAATTTGTTCTTGAAATAAAACAGGCCCCGGAAATCATATGCACCCCTGCATAACTCGGTCGTCAGGGCTATGACCTTCTCTTCTACGCTGAAGCCTGCGTCCCTTTTTTCTCCAAGATGATAAAAGGGTACTTCACCGAGACTCCATTCGCAAAACCCCTCTTCACGAAGCTTGCCGAACACTTCTGCCAACAACAATTCCATAATCCCGGGAGGAGAGTTGTCACGTTTGAGCATAAGCTCGGTATGTACCACAGAATCGTCCCTCACAGTGAGCGTAACAGCCGCAAGCAGCTCGTCGGTAAGAGAAAGCAGAGCAAAACAGCGACACGTCTCAAAGGGATATGTCCTGAAAACATGGGCAAGCTGGGGCTTCGAGCCATGCCTTGTCTGCC
>JAKSDB010000261.1 GCA_022360415.1 Chlorobiales bacterium | reverse complement strand
GAAGCCCTCGAAATATCAACCACATTAGTGGTCGAGTCAACTTCCGGTTACAATAACAGGGGGCTCATAGGAATGCAAGGTCTCGAACCGCGCCATACGCTTGTTCTGATTGACGGTCAAAGGGTTCAGGGGGGACATCAGAATGCAATGGACATTCAGCAGGTCTCGATCGAGATGATCGAAAGGATCGAGATCGTCAAAGGGCCTGCTTCAGCCCTTTATGGTAGTGAAGCCGTGGGCGGCGTGATCAATATCATCACCAGAGACGCACCGAAAGAGCCGGAATTTTCCGGGTCTCTCGGCATGGGCACCAGGGGGACAACGATCGGTTCAGTTTCTGCAGGAGCCGGTACTGAAAATATAGGTGGACATATCAACTATACCTATCGCGAATCGGAGGGGATAGACAAGGACCTTGATCCCTATTACGAGCATGTTCTGCAGGGTACCCTGTCGTTCGATCTGTCCGATAAAGCTGATCTGAAAATCAAGCCCTACTACTCTTTTTATGAGGCAACAGCGCTGGATCCGGAAGTGACCCAGGAGCGTTACGGGGTGAACACGCTGTTTTCCTGGAGGCCTGATGAGCTTTCCACTATCAGGCTGAGAGGTTCCTACTTTAATTATCATCTCTTGGAAGCGGACGAATCAACCGATACCATACTGTCCAACACCGAGTTCGAGGCAGGTTTTTCAAGACTGCTCTTCGGTAGTCACCTCGTAACCGCGGGATATGAATACTGGCTCGATGATCGTGACAGTGAGTCCCAACAGTTGTTTCTCGATCAGGAGCTGCACAGCATCTATCTTCAGGACGAGATCGATCTTTCGCCGGTTGTCCTTGTTCTCTGGGGAAGGCTTGACATGCATGAGGATTGGGGGGAAGAGTTCAACCCGAGAGCCAGTCTCATGTACAATGCCACAGACAAACTGACATTCAGGGCGTCAGTCGGTAGTGGATTCAAGGCTCCTTCACTTCTGAAGTTGAACGGATTCCAGCACGGTAGAATAGTAGCACATGGCAACCCTGATCTGAAACCGGAAAAGTCAGTGGGCTATCAGGCCGGGGTTGACTATAAGATATGTAGAGGGGTCAGTGCTGGAGTTTCGGTTTTCAGAAACGATGTCGAGGATTTGATCGAGACTATTTTTCGCTTTCCTAACATGTATTTCGACAATGTCGAAGAAGCTATGACCCAAGGAGTAGAAGTCAATCTCAAGGGCTGTGTTACCGACGACATCACGGCAAAACTCGGTTACACCTACCTCGACGCAGAGAATAAACTCACAGGTGAGGATCTGCTGTACAAACCCGATCACAAACTTGCTGCCGGTATCGATGTGAAGGTTCCTGCGGCCGATGCGAGGTTGCACCTCGAAACATTTTATACCGGAGAGCGTTTATGGGAAGATGAGAGCGATAATATCGTGACGCTCGATGATTTCTGGATTTTCAGCGCTTCAGTTGCCAAAGAGGTCAGCGAGCATGCAGAAGTGTTTGTCAAGGTAGACAATGTCTTCGATAAAAAGGATATTGTAGACGAGTATTTTATCGACGGAAGGGAATTTTTTGCAGGAGTAAGAGTGGATCTGTAACCGCTCTGTATCTGTGTTGCTGAAGTCCCGTGGATTTGGAAGATCCGCGGGACTTTTTTTAGGGTACGGTGTTCTTCACAACAGGAATGCAAGGTGTTTCCTTACACTCCTGAACTTCGATGGTTATGTGAGACAATTTGTGAAAATCGCGCAACAGGCTTTTGTAATGATCCATGGTGTTGGGAAAGTGAGTGACCAGGGAAATGATTGCAGCATAGTGATTTGCCCCGACCTTCCAGACATGGATGTCGGAGACCCTGTTGTCGGCATCGTTTTCAATAACTTCCTGTATCGCCTGCTGGTAATCCTTTTCAATGCTCACGTCGAGCAGTATCGGGCCGGTTTCCCTCAACAGGCTGTAAGCCCATCGTGTAATGACAAGGGCTCCTACAATACCCATCACCGGATCGAGCCAGTTCCAGCCGATATATTTTCCTCCTAACAGGGCGAAGATGGCAAGCAGGGAGGTCATGGCATCGGCAAGAACATGCATATATGCAGCACGCAGGTTATGGTCGTGGTGGTGGTCGTGACCGTGATCGTGGTCATGATCATCGCTCAGCATTATTGCGCTTACTATGTTGACAAGTAAACCGATGCCTGCTACAGCAATAGCCTGATTGAACTGGATGGTCTCCGGGTTCATGATCCTTTCCAGGGATTCCACCAGCATGACAAGCGCGACAACGGCCAGTGCCACCGCACTGGAAAAACCGCCCAATACGGTGACTTTGCCGGTGCCGAAAGCGAAAGCAGGGCTCTGGGCGTGCTTCCGGGCATAGCGATAAGCAAAAATCGTTATCAGAAAAGCGGCCACATGGGTTCCCATATGCCAGCCGTCAGCAAGCAGGGCCATCGAGCCGTAGACCGTACCGGCGATAATTTCGGCTACCATTGTGATGGCTGTCAGGAGCAGTACATACTGAGTACGACGCTCTCCTTTGTCGTTCCGGGTCGAATAATCGTGGATATGACGCCACTTATCAAGTGTATGGATATGCATGATCTCTCTGCATGTCGGGATGGTTTACAAGGTCTTGAGTGTAAATATAATAATCACAAGCGGGGGACTGTTCAGCAGCTTGGTGATCCTGCTCAATTTCATAATTTTTGCAGCATATTGTTCGGCGGCATCGACAATCCATTGTTCCAGATCGGGATCGGGAAGAACAGCATCGGGTTTGTATCGCACCCTGGATTCATGATCACTGACAGCGGCAATTCCTCCGCCGATTATTTCATTCTGAAATTGTTCACTGCTTGATACGAGTAAGGGAAGAACCAGTGCGCGTTGTTTCTTTTCCAGTATCATGTTTATTGCGGCAGTGGTCGAGTCGGGGCTGTAATGGGCAATATGGCCGCACCAGGCGATGGTAAAATCGCTGATGCCGGATTTCTCACAGACATAGGAGCCGACATTTTCGAAGAGTTCGGTCCATTGTGCGTCGAAGGTTGTCGATCCGTATCCGACAAGAACAACCCCCTCTTCTTCGGTGTTTTTCGAAAGAGCAAGTGTTCTTCTGAGTGCATTTGTTTTCAGGATATTCGAAAAATCGAGAGGAGGCGCAAGATGTGTCTTTGCCTTGGGTATATAGCGCTCTATGTTTTCGAGCTTCAGTTTTTCCATCGATGCAGGATTTTCCTTCATGCCGATGATGGTCGGGATGTCGTCGAACATGTGGGAACCGATTGTGAGAAAGATCGGAATCACGATTATGTCGCTGTACCCTTCCCGGTCGAATGTTTTGAGACCGTCAGCGATGGATGGTTTCGTATGTTCCATGAATGAGGTCATGACACTCTCTATTCCCTCAATAGACAGGATTTTTTCTGCTACATTTTCTTCCACTTGTATCAGGTTTTCTCTCCATCGTTCGGAACGTGAGCCGTGATTGAGGAGAAGTACACCGATTTTTTTCTCATCCGTTCGCTCCTGATAGGTTTTTTCTGCTACAGGGCGGCAGGAGACAACGAGAATCAAAAGAATAAAAGTCACGGAAAAACGTGA
Organism: Chlorobiales bacterium; assembly: GCA_022360415.1. Classification (GTDB taxonomy): domain Bacteria; phylum Bacteroidota; class Chlorobiia; order Chlorobiales; family Chlorobiaceae; genus Prosthecochloris. The sequence goes on along the minus strand of JAKSDB010000261.1, from coordinate 478 downwards.
AGCAGTGCAAAAAAGGTGCATATGTCTTATGACAAGCTGTTTTCTGAGAAAGTACTGTTATAATTGCTGGGCAACCAAGGCGACCAGTGGCGGGATCAGGCCTGCAGCAATAAACCATTTGCCTCTGCCGGCCAGACCATTGCTGCCTCGCAGCATGAGCATTCCGGTGATCGTGATCACAATCAGCGTAACGGCGAAAAGATCCGAGGCCCATTTCCACCAGTCCACGCTGTTTCGATGCAGGACGTTTACCTCATAAAAAACCGGACGGCGTGAGATTTTTTCATACAGGCCTTCACCCTTTTCCAGATCAACCATCAGGGTGGCATCTTTGTAGTATATCTTGACCTGGCGGGAAGAAGGGAAATCATAGAGCCGGTAGCCTGTTTCTCCGGCTCGGTTGCTGAACTCCCTTATTACGTCAGGATTGATATCCTGTTTCTGGTAGGAGCCTGACAGCTTTATTTCTTCCTTGCTG
>JAKSDB010000019.1 GCA_022360415.1 Chlorobiales bacterium | reverse complement strand
TCCGGCCGCCCAGACGCCAAGTGACCAGGCAACAAGCGTTCGCGCGGTATAGCTTCCGACAGAACCAAGAATCCCGGCATGCATTGCCGTTGACCGGTAATCGTAGCAAAGCAGAACATCATGGTCGAAATCAGCAGATGTGTTGGACTGAAGGAAAGCGGCAATCGCTCCGTCCATCCCCCATCCGTTGAAGAAAATCAGCAGACGGTCATGCCCTTTTCGTTGTATCCACCTGGTAATCATTCTTTGACTGTCGAGCTGTTGATTCGTTGAGTTGCTGAAAGACAATATCATTACCGCCTCTTTCCACACATTCATCTTCAGGATAAGTCAAATTTTCATTTCTCCTCTTTGCCGCTTCATCTTTTATCGTCACACTGTAGGGGCGAAAAATTTTTCGCCCCTACGTTTCCCCGCCACCTGCTGCCTGACACAGAATATCCGGTATTACCGCAATATCCTCCCAAACGATATCCGCGCGGAGGGAAAACCGTATCCGGGCGGTATTTTCCGGCACTGTCGGCGGACGGACCGGAAGGGCTAAAAAACCTGCTTCCCGCAACACTTCAGCGACATGAACCGTTTTATTGTTCCCGCCTGTGATCACCGGCACAATCTGGCTTTCGCCGGTTGTCCGAAGCCCTTTTTCCCTCAGCGCCTCACGGAACCGTTCCGCCAGGGAATGCAGATGGAAGCGTTTCGCGCTCATCGCCCTCTGATGTTCCAGCACCAGCATGTTCCACCCGAGAATGACAGGCGGCAGTGCCGTAGTAAAAATCAGGGAACGCATGGTGTTGACAAGGTAGTCACGCACGATGCCGTCCATGATCCCGTAAGCACCGGCAGAAGCAAACGCTTTGCCGAAAGTTCCGACAATTATATCGATGGAACCCGAGAGCCTCGATTCTTCACACAGGCCCTTTCCCGACTCACCGCACACTCCTGCCCCGTGCGCCTCGTCAACAATAAGGAAAACCCCGTACCGCTCCCGCAGATCGCACAGCTTTTCCAGATCGGCACGGTCGCCGTCCATGCTGAAAACCGACTCGGTCACGATGAACATCTGCCTGTAGTTGCCGTAGCCTTTTTCCAGCAGCGTTTCAAGATGCTCGTAATCACGATGCCTGAAACGCTTGAACTCCGCATCGGCAATCCTGCACCCGTCAATGATACTCGCGTGGTTCAGCCTGTCACAAAGGATCAGGTCGTGCCGCGCGGAAAGAGCGGGCAGAATCCCGATGTTTGCATGGTAGCCGCTGTTGAAAACCAGCGCCGCCTCCCTGTTATACCACGAGGCGAGATAATCCTCGATCTCGTTGTAGAGACGGTGATTCCCCGTGAGGAGACGGGAAGAAGAGCTGGTCATGCTGAACCCGCCGCTTTCGCTTTCGGGATCGAAAGCAAGCAGGTACTGGTTCCTGAGCCATGTGTCGTCACCTATGCCGAGGTAGTCGTTCGAAGAAAGGTTCAGAAGCTTTTTCCCTCTCGACCCGATAAACGCCCCTTGCCGCACTCCTGTATCGGGCAATACTCTGAAACGCTTTTCGGCACTGAGCACTTCAAGCTCTTTCCGTATTCTTTCTTTCAGGCTCATGCCCCTGATTCCTCCGCAAAACCTGCAATCTGGTGCATGAAGATACGGTCGTCACCGATCTCCCTGCCCCTCGTCGTCAGGTATCCTCCGGTAAGAAGCCCGTTCGCTCCGGCAAGCATCAGCAATCCCTGGAAATCTTTCATAACCGTTTCCCTGCCGGCTGCAAACTTGATGATTTTCCGGGGGTGGGCCAGACGGCAGATTGCAAACGTTTTGGCGATCTCCGTAATCACAGGTGCCGCCGCTCCCTCCAGGGGGGTTCCGTCTACAGGCACAAGAACATTGAGAGGAATAACCGTAATATCCAGATCATGCAGCGCATAGATAAAGTCGACGCGCTCACGCATTGTCTCACCGACACCAAGTATCCCTCCGCAGCATACCGATATCCCGTGCCTGCGCAGCAGACGGATGGTATCGATGCGGTCATGCAGGGGATGACTGTCGGCTATCAGATCGCTGTAGCGGTCTGGAGCAACCTGTATATTAATATTGTAGTG
>JAKSDB010000239.1 GCA_022360415.1 Chlorobiales bacterium | reverse complement strand
CGGCGGGGTTCAACCTTGTCACCCATCAGCGTGGAAAAGGTGTGGTCGGCTTCCATGGCGTTTTCAACGGTTACTTGCAGTAACGACCGGTGCTCAGGGTCCATGGTTGTGTTCCATAACTGCTCGGGGTTCATCTCGCCAAGACCTTTATAGCGCTGTATGTTGATATTGGCCTTGCCTTTCTGTTTTTTCTTCATCGATTCAACGATACTGTTACGCTCGTCATCGTCCCATGCGTATTTCTGTTCCTTGCCGGACTTTATCAGATAAAGAGGAGGTTGGGCGATAAATACTCTTCCCGCTTCTATCAGTGCTCGCATGTGCCGGAAGAAAAACGTCAGCAGAAGGGTGCGTATATGCGCCCCGTCCACATCAGCGTCGGTCATGATGATGATTTTGCCGTAGCGAAGCTTTTCCGCGGCGAACTCATCCTCACCGAAATTGGTGCCGAGTGCGAGGATAATGGTTTTGATCTCCTCGTTTTCCAGCATTTTGTGAAGGCGGGCTTTTTCAACGTTGAGAATCTTGCCTTTAAGCGGTAAAATAGCCTGGAAACTGCGGTCCCTGCCCTGCTTGGCGCTTCCGCCTGCGGAGTCGCCCTCGACGATATAGAGTTCGCAATGTTCAGGGTCGTTGATAGAGCAGTCTGCGAGCTTCCCCGGAAGCCCTGAGCTTTCAAGGGCAGACTTCCTTCGGGTAAGTTCTTTGGCTTTCCGTGCCGCATCTCTTGAGAGAGCGGCGCTTTTGACCTTTTCAATAATGGTTTTCAGGACATTGGGGTTGCTTTCGGCATAGTCGGAGAGTTGTTCGTTGAGGATGCTTTCGACGATACTCTGAGTATCGGAATTGCCCAGCTTTGTCTTGGTTTGTCCTTCAAATTGAGGTTCAGCAACTTTTACCGAGATAACAGCGGTCAAGCCTTCCTTGAAATCGTCACCGGTCAGCGAAAGCTTCATGTTTTTCAGCAGATCGTTTTTCTGCGCATAAGCATTCAGCGTCCTTGTCAGGGCCTTGCGAAATCCTGTAACATGTGTTCCCCCTTCGTGGGTGTTAATGTTGTTCACATAACTGAAAACATTTTCCTGATAGGAGTCGTTGTATTGAAAGGCGATTTCGACAACGGTCGAATCCTTTTCGCTGCTGATATAAATAGGTTCCTTGATGAGGCTTACCCTGTTATGATCGGTAAATTTGACAAACTCCCTGATGCCGCCCTCGTAATGAAATGTTTCTTCACTTCCGTCAGTATCGCGAACAATGATTTTCAGCACGTTGTTCAGAAACGCAAGTTCCCGCATGCGGTCGATAACGACATCCATGCGGAATTCGGTTGTTTTGAAAATATCCGGATCGGGCTTGAACGTTGTTTTTGTTCCTGATTTGTCAGTGTTTCCAATAACCTGTACTTCACATTGCGGAACCCCCTTCTGATAGCGCTGGTACCAGATCTTGCCATCACGGTATACTTCGACTTCGCACCAGTCGGACAGTGCGTTGACAACGGAGGCGCCCACACCGTGCAAGCCCCCGGAAACCTTGTAGGCGCCCTTATCGAACTTGCCGCCTGCCCCGATAAGGGTCATAACCAGCTCAAGGGCAGATTTTTTTTTCTCGGGGTGTATATCGACCGGGATTCCTCTGCCATTGTCCAATACGGTAACAGAGTCATCCGGATTGAGGGTGAGTTCTATTGTGTCGTTGTAGCCCGCGAGGGTTTCATCTATGGAGTTATCGACGATTTCATAAACGAGGTGGTGCAGCCCTCTGGAGTGGACGTCGCCGATGTACATTGCAGGGCGCTTGCGCACATGTTCTATCCCGTCAAGTATCTGGATATTCGTGGCCGCATAGGTCGCTGATGGGGTTTTGCTTTGGGTCTCTGACATAATGTTAATAGAGGTGCAAACGGGTTCAAAT
>JAKSDB010000143.1 GCA_022360415.1 Chlorobiales bacterium | reverse complement strand
TTTTTGTAGCCCTTTTTCACAGGGCTAGCACAAAAAAGTCACGTAACGAATTAACTGATATGTCAATACATTGTAATGAGCGGTCTGAGTACGAGGCGAACGGAGCCAGAGAAACCGGAATGTACATGTAAACATGAGGATTACGAGCACCGTTTAACGAAGTAATCAGGTCGCGGAATAAATGTATTGGCATATCACGATTCAAGCAGCCTGCGTAACCCCTTCAGCGCAATCCCCACCCATTCAGGCCGGTTGTTCAACTCATAGTTCAATTCGTAAATAGCCTTGTCCATCAGGTAGGCACGGAGCAGGAGTGCCTGCTGTTGCGGATTTTGGGGTATCAGCCCCTTGCTCTTGATCTCCCGGGCGTACATCTCATAGAAATGCTGCCCTACATAGAAACTCCACAGTTCAGCCCATTGCTCCAGGTATTGGACGTCTTCCGGCCTGATGGACTTGTCGTTGACAAGCACGCTGAAGACCGCGTAGTGGAACGAACGGATCATACCGGCAAGATCTCTGAAAACCGATCGCTTCAGGCGGCGTTCACTGAGTGACCTTGCAGGTTCACCCTCGAAATCGATGATAATGAAATCCTTGCCGGTAAAGAGCACCTGACCCAGATGGTAGTCTCCGTGAATCCGGATCTTCCCACCCTCGATCTTTCCCTGCTTTATATGGGAAAGCTGCAGCAGAATAGCCGACTCGTTGTCAAGAATTTCTTCGGCCAGTTCCTGATACTCAACGGCGATTTTTTTCTTCTGCTGTTGCAGCATCACCATCCCTCTTTTCACCTGCTCGCGCATGGACTGGTAGATGGAACGCTGGTAAAGCGTTGTAAAAGGTTCCGGTGCAAAATCATTTCCAAGGCGTTTCGAGGCAAGCGCCTTGTGCATACCTGCTGTTCTTTCGGCAAGCTTTTCGACCATTTCAAGATACACCTCCCCGATCAGCTCATGCATGATCTCCGGCATTGAAACACTCTCTCCTCCGGAAAGCGGGAGCTCCGGTATCGCATTGACCAGGTACTGTTTCGCAAGTACATCTTCGTAGTAACGGTGAACGAAGTTCTGGGTCACCCTCCAGGCATCTCCCTGGTTGGGAACATAATTCTGCAAGACGGCAAGAGAGCACTGATCCCTCCGGCTTTTTGCATAGTTCAGTGTCCCGAGATACAACGGCACGCTCTCGAATTTCGTGTTTTCGGTCAACGCCCGGCAGATTTCAACTTCAGGAGAAACACCGGAAGAGATTTTCCTGTAAAGCTTCAGGCAAAGCGAGTCGTCGTACATGATGGAGGTATTACTCTGTTCAGCCCCGAACAATGAGGAATCAATCTCG
>JAKSDB010000268.1 GCA_022360415.1 Chlorobiales bacterium | reverse complement strand
GTCATCGCCCTCCTGCTCACCCGCAAGGAGTGGGTGACGATCCCGGTCTACATGAACTCCCTTTCCTCGGCGATGTCGGGGCAGATGTACGGCGCCAAGGCCGCGCTCGGCCTGATCGCGGCGTTGCCGCCGGTGGTCTTCGGCATCGCGATCCAGAAATATCTGGTGCGCGGTCTCACCTTCGGGGCGCTCAAGCAATGACCGATCATGCCGCCCCGCCGCCGACCCGGCTTTCCCGAAGCGAGAGGAAGCAAAAGCAGAAGGTTGCAATGACGCCGATGGAGCGCGAGGGCAAACGCCTCGGGTTCCAGATGACGCTCCCGGCGCAGCTGCTGTTGCTGTTCATCGTCGCGTTCCCGCTCCTCATGCAGCTCTATGTGAGCTTCACCTGGTGGGGGCCGCTCGACGGCAAGCCCTGGTACTACGCCTACGAAACCGCCAACTGGTTCGGCAATTACGGCGACATTTTCAGGGACAAGAAGCTCTGGGAATCGATCGGCCGGACCTTCCTGATCGTCGGCGTGGTCGTGCCGATCGAGTTTCTGCTAGGCCTCGGCCTCGCGATCCTCTTCGCCGAGAAATTCCCCGGTAAGCGCATCTTCTACTCGATCATGCTCATGCCGATGATGATCGTGCCGGCGGTCGCGGGATACATGTTCTTCATGCTCTTCCAGAGCTCGGGGCCGATCAACGATCTGGTCAGCCGGATCGCGGGCACCAATGTCGAGACCTTGTGGCTCGCCGATCCGACGCTCGCCATGATCTCGGTGATGATCGCGGACATCTGGCAGTGGACGCCGCTGATGTTCCTGATCCTGCTCGCCGGCATGGTCGGCGTGCCCGAGGACCAGATGAAGGCGGCGACCTTGCTCGGCGCCAATGCCTGGCAGCGCTTCTGGCGCGTCGTGTTGCCGAAGATGAAGACCGTGATGATCATCGCGATCGTCATCCGCACGATCGAGTGCTTCAAGATCTTCGACATCCTCTACGTCATGACGGGCGGCGGCCCGGGCGTCGCGACCAAATCGATCTCGGTCTACATCCTCGACCTGACCTTCAAGGATCTCGAATGGGCCTATGTTGCGGCGGTCGGCCTGTTCATCCTGGTGTGCCTGAGCATATTCGCGGTGCTCGGCCTGGTCCTGATGTCCCGCGCCCAGAAGCGCCAGGAGATGATGACCGGCTAAATCAAAAGGCTCCCCGGGGCGGGAAGGACGCGCGACGACGCCTACACTCTACTCGTCACCGCCATAGGCTTCCGCCGATTGATGCGCATCCTCGCCAATCCTCGTAAATGCCTCTCTTATGCCTTTTATTTCTTTTCTCGTCTCTTCTGTTATGTCCGGCCTCACCGATATAGTCAAATACTGGGCCTCGACGTACGAGTCAGTGTCCTTTTCTTTGAATGCCTTTGCAGCCTTTGCTCGAGCGGTTTCCGAACTCATTGCAATTCCCCGTTACTCTGAATTGGATTCCTTAAAGCCTCGGAGCATACCACACTCCGCGCCAAGAGAAACTTAACGATCTCAGCATCGTTAAACTCTTTCGACAGATCACTGTCACTATCGATACACATAATGGCCAACGGTGTGCTCCGTTCCTCACGCTCCTTATCCCAATCCTCACTGCATGGGAAAACCGGCACTGAGATTATCGACTCTAGACTCGGCCTTACTAAGGCCCGCTCGTATTTGGTCATGCGTAGCGAGCGCGCCGTATCGCCTCCGATCTTCGCTAAAAAAGTCGGATCTTTTCTCGCAAAAGCAAGTGGTGCAGCCTGATTTCTTTCATCAAGAATCATCGAATCATCTGCATCATCGTTCATGCCAAATGAATAGGTAACTTTGAATGAACTACTTCCAAACGGC
>JAKSDB010000415.1 GCA_022360415.1 Chlorobiales bacterium | reverse complement strand
TTCAGATTCTCCATCGGTAACTTTTGATGCCATCTCTTTGATGCGCTGGGCGTCATATGCGGTCAAACCGGTAAAAAGCAGAACCCCTATAACGCTGATTCCCAGATCAAGCAACGGGCTCTTCATGAACATGTTGACCAGCAGCGCGATGATAATACCGATAAGTGCCATGAAGGCTATGCTGCCGAGTTTTGTAAGATCGCGTTTTGTGGTATGCCCGAAAACGCTCATTGCCGCAAATGTTCCCGAGGTGATAAAAAAGGTGCTCGCAATGGAACTGGCGGTATACATCAGGAAAATGGCGGAAAAGGTCAAACCGGTCAGGGCGGAATAAAGAATAAACAGGCCTGTCGCCGCAGAACCGGACAAACGATTGATGCCGGCACTCAAGCCAAAAACTATCCCGAGCTGGGCAACAATAAGCCCGATCACAACAAAGCCATTGGAAAAAATGAGGTTTCTGAGCATTTCGCTTTCAGAAACATACCAGCCGACGGTAGCCGTTAAAGCAAGCCCGAGCGTCATCCAGGTATACACCTGGTTAACCACTCTGGTCTGGACGTCAATGGAAACCCTCGAGGCTGCCGCGACTCCGGCAGACTGAACAATCTGGTTGCGTTTTATCATATATCTCGTTATTCGTTGTTTGTTAAAAAACGGTAGTCATACCCGGCACCGGTATCCATACCGATGCGCGGTCTTCATTATGGTCCTGTAAGCCCCGTAAAATCCGAACACCTGCTTTCTTTATCCATACTGTTTCTGCTTTTTAATCCCGGAGCCTCATCCCTTCTGCGTCTTACACCCTACAAAATATACTGACTCAGGTCCCTGTCCCTGATAATCGCGCTGAGCTTCTTCTCGACCATGGCTTTATCAACTTCAATTTCCTCATCACTGAATTTCTCGGGAATAGCAAACATGAGCTCTTCAAGAAGATTTGTCATGATGGTGTGAAGTCTCCTGGCGCCGATATTCTCCACCGACTCATTAACCTGCGCGGCGATAGCGGCAAGCTCTCTTATAGCCTCGTCAGTAAACTCAAGCTTGACCCCTTCTGTTTGCAGAAGCGCCTTGTACTGCTTGATGAGGGCGTTTTTCGGCTGTGTGAGAATTTTGTAAAAATCCTCTTCGGTAAGGCTTTTAAGCTCTACACGAATAGGAAAACGGCCCTGCAGTTCGGGAATGAGGTCGGATGGCTTGGCAACATGAAATGCCCCTGAGGCAATGAACAGGACGTGATCTGTCCTGACCATTCCGTGCTTTGTCGCCACATTCGATCCTTCAACGATAGGCAGCAGGTCTCGCTGGACACCTTCACGGCTTACATCAGGCCCCTTGCCGCCGCCCCCTGTTGTCGGCGCGGCGATTTTATCGATTTCGTCGATAAACACAATACCCGATTCCTCCACCTTCCTGACAGCTTCTTTTACAACCGCATCCATATCGATAAGCTTCTGTACCTCTTCCTGCTCGAGCAGCTTTCTCGCTTCGGCAATTGTCACCCTTCTTTTTTTACGCTTTTTCGGCAGGCCGCTCATAAGGTCCTGCATGATTCCCCCAAGCTCTTCCATCTGTCCGAGCGGACCGAAAATCTGCATCATCCCCCCCTGGGAATCGCTGCTCAGCTCCATCTCGATCTGGCGATCCTCCATCTTTCCGGAGCGAAGCCTTTCAAGCATTTTCTCCCTGCTCTTTCTGTTTATCGTCTCTTCGAGATCGGCCTCCGCTTTGTCCCCGTCTCCGGAATGCTCAACCTCATCCTCATCCCTCTCATATGGAGAAGCCGGTACAGTCGGCAAAAGAATATCAAGCAAACGTTCTTCAGCGAGGTCTGCCGCCTTTTCCTTGACCTCCTCGGATTTTTCATTTCGAACCATGTTGACCGCCTGATCGGTCAAATCCCGTATCATTGACTCGACATCACGTCCAACATATCCTACCTCGGTAAACTTGGAAGCCTCAACCTTCACGAAAGGAGCATTAGCCAGTTTTGCAAGCCGGCGGGCTATCTCGGTCTTACCGACGCCGGTAGGCCCGATCATGATAATGTTATTGGGCATTATCTCGTCACGAAGGTCCTCGCTGACGTTCTGTCGACGCAAGCGGTTCCTGAGGGCAATAGCCACAGCCTTCTTGGCTTCCTGCTGACCGATAATATATTTATCAAGGCGGGAAACAATCTCGTTAGGTGTGAGAAACTCGTTACTGATTGACGATTTGTTCACCGTTGTTTTTTCATGTATTTCAAGTACTTTCGGCTGATTCTGATCTGTCATATGCTGTTTCATTCTGTTAATACGTTAACAAGAACACGTCCGGCCAGGCTTTTCATGTCAGGCGACCCATAAATCCTTACGCGGTTTATATCTCTTCGAGTATTATATGATCGTTTGTGTATATACAGATGTCCGCGGCTATTTTCAGGCTTTCGCTTACAATATCGGATGCCCCGAGATCAGTGTGTTTCAGCAATGAACGTGCCGAAGCAAGGGCGAACATGCTTCCGCTGCCAATTGCTACAATGCCGTCCTCAGGCTCGATCACATCGCCGGTACCCGATATAATGAGCGCTCTTTCAGGGCTCACAACTGCAAGCATGGCTTCAAGACGGCGGAGATACTTATCGGTGCGCCAGTCCCTGGCCAGTTCTACGGCAGCCCTTTCGAGCTGACCGCCATATGCCTGCAACTTTTCTTCAAAGCGGTCAAGAAGAGTCACCGCGTCAGCAGTAGCCCCGGCAAACCCTGCAACAAGGCCGGCCTGCCGCAATCGCCTTATCTTTCTTGTGCTATGCTTGATTACTGTATTACCGAGCGTCATCTGGCCGTCGCTGCCCAGGGCTCCCTTTCCGTTTCTTACCACACCAAGGACAGTTGTAGCTCTCAGCTCCGGCTTTTCATGCGTTTTCATCGATACTCCTCTTCGATACTGTTCCCGGTACGCGTCTTTTTCTGTCCTGACCGGAACATTAAAATATTTTTTTTCTTAATCTTGCTACTGGAATTTGCATTTGTTCACGGTATTTTGCAACCGTCCTTCGGGCAATCTTGATTCCCTTTTCCTCCAGCATTCCGGCAAGCTTGTCATCGTTCAACGGCTTCGCTGTGTCTTCTTCTGCGATCATTTCCCGTACATACTGTTTGATTATTTTTGTTGAGAGATCATCCCCCTCATTTGTCGGCAGGCTGCCGCTGAAAAAATATTTGAGTTCGAAAGTGCCAAACCTTGTCTGAACATACTTTCCGTTCACCGCCCTGCTGATAGTGGAAAGGTCAAACCCGGTTTTTTCTGCAACATCTTTCATAACAAGCGGGACAAGTTTTTCAGGCCCTGTCACAAAAAAGTCATACTGGAAATGCATCAGCGCTTCAATGACTTTTATGAGCGTGTTGCGTCTTTGAGCTATGGCGCTGGCAAACTCTTTGGCGCGGTTCAACTTCTGTCGCATGTATTTCCTGTCCTTAACGGGAACCACCTTCTTTTTCAAGGCATCCTGGTATTCCCCCGACACCTGGACAGACATGGTGCTCCTGTCATTCAGTATCGCAGTAAGTCTTCCGTTTTCATATGTCACGATAAAATCCGGCACTATATACTCATCTGTTCCGACACCGGCCGTAAACGGATGAGGGTCAAGCGTAGAGATCACTGCTATCGCGGATTCAAGCTCCGCAGGGCCTATCTGCATCCGTTTGAGTATTCTTTCATAGCGATTATTCAGAAAATCATCGTAATGCTCTTCAAGAATTTTTCGAGCGTCCGCCTCAGGTGTTGTCAGGTGCCTGCCGGTTTTCGCCTGAAGCTGGACGAGCAGCCTTTCCTGAAGGCCTCGAACAGCTATTCCGGGCGGATCAAGGTATCGCACTTTCTCAAGTATATCCTTCACCTCCTTTTCGCTCACCTCGATATCATTCTGCTCAAGCCCTTCGATAACGACTGAAAGCTCTTCGCTGAGATAACCGTCATCATCGAGATTACCGAGTATTTCAGACGCGATCAGCAGCTCTCTCGCTCCTACCTCCTGCTGTAACGACAGATCTTTCAGCAGCTTTTCCTCGCATGAATCCTGTTGTACTGCCTGAATAAAACTTTCCCTGGGACGATTATCAATAGTAAACTGCATCACCCCGTCCGAATCATCCTTTTTGGCGCGGTCTGTTTCACCTGAACTGTCTTTTTCAAAGCGTTCAACAGAATCAAACAGACCTTCCTCCCCTTCTTCGCGGCTCTCTGCTCCCGAATCATCTATTGACTCATCCTTCTGCTCTTCAAGCTCGAGCATCGGGTTGTCCTGCAACTCGTCATAGATCCGTTGCTCAAGATGCAGTAACGGAAGCTGAAGCAGCTGGCTCGTCATAATCTGCTGAGAAGACAGCTGAGCCCGCTGGCTTTGCCGAAGCTTCATGTCAGGCATAATTCATGGGAGAATTTGCTAATAAATCTTTCAGGCGGTCATACCAGGACAAACCGTAACGCTCGATCAAAGCTTTCCCTGCGTAATCAACAAGCTGGATGTTATTTTCAATCCCTTTTTTAACGGCCTGTCGGCACATCGCATGCCGTTCATAGACAAGATAATCCAAACCAAACTTTTTTTTAATTCTGATCGGGAACAACCGGCATGATAGCGGTTTTCTTTCTTCTATCGCGCAAAACGCTATCTCCTTGTCCCGAAAAGCAAAAACGCACTCATGACCGGCCATTGTTCGCGTATAGAGACTCCCCTGATAGATTTCAAGGCAGTCGTAGCGGCGGATATACCGCCTGTTCTTTTCCGGAAGCCTTTCTCTTGCATCGAGAGCCGCTTCGCGAAGCTTTTCAGCTTCACTTATCATGACCGGAGCCCCCAGCTCACCCTCCACACAGCATGCACCCCTGCAAAGGGCAAGGTCACAGGAAAACTTTGCACCGGCCACTTCACCATCTATCAGAACATCATCAATCGCGAGCATGGATTCAGGGAAAATTCAATGTTATTTTCTTTATTGTTACCAGCTGTAAACGTTCATCCATTCAAACCAGGGAAAACAGATTATGACAATCATTGACGGAAAAAAAATATCAAACGACATTAAACAGGAATTGAAAGCCTCCGTTGAGGTATGCCGGCAAACAGTTAACGCCGTACCCGGACTCACCGTAATAATCGTTGGCCAAGACCCTGCGTCAGAGGTCTATGTACGAAACAAGGCCAAAAGCTGCAAGGAAATCGGCATGAACTCGGAAGTCATAGAACTTCCCGAGGAAACGTCCCAGAAAAAACTGCTTTCAATCATAGAAACACTGAACAAAGACCCCGAAGTTCACGGTATACTCGTTCAGCAGCCGCTCCCGGCCCATATCGATGAATATGCGGTTACTATGGCCATCTCCCCTTCCAAGGATGTTGACGGATTCCATCCTGAAAATGTCGGACAGATGGTTCTCGGCAATCTGGACAAGTGCTTTATAAGCTGTACGCCTTACGGAATTCTGGAGCTTCTTTCCAGGTACACTATTGAAACGAAAGGAAAACATTGCGTCGTGGTCGGCAGAAGCAATATTGTAGGAAAACCGATGGCTAACCTGATGCTCCAGAAACTCAGAGAAACAAACTGTACGGTCACTGTCTGCCATTCCGCCACCCGGAACATGACTGCATTGACCCGCCAGGCGGATATCCTGGTCGCCGCAATCGGCAGGGCAAACTTCATCACGAAAGAGATGGTCAAACCCGGAGCTGTAGTTATCGATGTCGGGATCAACCGTATTGAGGATGCTTCCCGCAAATCCGGTTGCCGGCTTGTCGGCGATGTGGATTACGAGCAGGTTTCGGAGCTGGCTTCCGCCATCACCCCCGTACCGGGTGGAGTAGGCCCGATGACCATTGCCATGCTTTTGAAAAACACACTCCATTCTTTCATGAGAGCCCATTCCATTCAGTCTCTGTAACGTCATCATGGTACAGACCGGGAGCAGTTACGTCATCGCATGATCGGGTTTGGCTTGAGAGTGAAAAGCCTTACATTTCTTCAGAAAGAATAACAATCCGCACGGGGGAACAGAGAGAAGAGGTCAGAGGCATGTATAATGAACCTTTTCGCCGTTACGGGTTTGCAGACACAATCAACCTGGACTGACAGGGAGGAAAACTATGACTCATATACTACTTCTATGGCTCATCAATGCTTTGGCGGTTTATGCCTCTGCAAGCCTTCTCGGGGGCATTTCCGTCAAATGTTTCTGGACAGCCCTTGTTGTTGCGCTTGTGCTCGGCCTGGTAAATGCCATCGTGAAACCGGTTCTGGTTTTTTTCTCAATCCCGTTTATCATTGTCACACTGGGACTTTTCCTTCTGGTTATCAATGCCCTTATGCTTATGCTCGTTGATGCATTTGTTCCGGGTTTTTCAGTTGACGGTTTCGGATGGGCGGTCCTCGGGTCGCTGGTTATCAGCCTCGTCTCATGGATGTTAAGCTCTATTTTCAATATTTGATACACTTTCCAGCTACAAAGGTCAATCATGCAAGGTCAGGCAGAAGCTATAATTCTTCCCAAGGCAAGCAAGCTCAGGCTTAACGCTGTTCCCTATAATGCCGACAGGCCGGGAGATATTCTTGTTAAAACTATCGCAACAACCATTACACCGGGAGTCGACCGGCTGCTGCTGACCAATAAACCGGTTTCAAACAGGGTGCTGAACTATCCGATCATGCTTGGCAGCGAGATGATCGGTCAGGTCACTGAAACCGGCTCTGCCGTTTCTTCCTTTAAACCGGGCGATTTTGTCTATGCATTCAAGGGCGACCGCTGGACCGGGATCGAGCCTTACTACGGATGTCACGCAGAAATGGTCGCGACCTCGGAGGAGAATGTCCTGCCCCTCGGCCGCAAACCGATACACCGGGACCTCCTGACAGGGCTCCTTGGTTATGTTATTTCCGCTATCGAAAAAGCCAATCCTATGGCTTCAAGCCGGGTTCTTATTCTCGGGCTTGGTTCTGTAGGACTCATGGCAGCCGAGTATCTCCGCTACAAGGGAGTGAGCTCGATTGACGCTCTTGAAAATTTCGGTATTCGCGGTCAGCTTTCCCGTGCCGACAACATAGCAATGCAGATCGATGATTTCACCAATGATTTCAACGACTCCTACGACATTGTCATCGAAGCCACCGGCCGCATACTTCTGGTTGAAAAAGCAATACGCCTCCTCAAACCCGGGGGAACGGTACTGCTTATGGGAAACTATGAAATTCTTGCCTACGATTACAGGTTGATCCAGCACAAGGAACCTGTTATTGTCTGCTCCAATATCACATCCGGCAAACATCTTCTTTCTTCACGGGAGCTCCTTGAAAGCGAAAGCATAGAAAGTGAAAAATTCTTTACCAACGTTTACCCGGTCAAGCAGTTCGAGCTCGCATACAGGGTTGCTCTTGACAGCAAGGAAGCAATAAAAACCGTCATCAGCTGGATTTAAAGCATGAATGAAGCAGCGGTAAGGTTAACCGGCGTCAGTAAAAAATTCGGTGAATTATGGGCCAACCGGAACGTCACGCTTGACATTCAGCAAAAGTCGATACACGCAATTGTCGGTGAAAACGGCGCGGGCAAAAGCACTCTTACCAGAATGATTTACGGGCTCCTGTCACCGACCTCGGGCTCCATCGCCATCAAGGGAAAAACCGTTCGCTTCAACTCTCCCCGTCAGGCGATAGCCATGGGCATCGGCATGGTTCACCAGCATTTCATGCTTATACCCGAGCTTACCGTAACGGAAAACATCATGCTTGGCGATGAGCGAGGACGTCTCCTTGCTTCCCTGAAAAAAACAGATGCTTCGCGAAAAATCAGGGACTTTGCGGATTTCCATACTCTTGCTGTCGATCCCGATGCTTATGTCTCCGATCTTTCCGTAGGCGAAGAGCAGAGAGTTGAAATTCTAAAACTGCTCTACAGGGAAGCCGACATACTGATACTCGACGAGCCGACCGCTGTTCTCACCCCTTCAGAAACAGAACAGCTTTTCGCCACCCTCAAATCTCTTCAGCTGGAAGGGAAAACCATCATTCTGATCACGCACAAGCTCGATGAAGTCCTGAGTATCTCGGATACCGTAAGCGTTATGCGGAAAGGAGAAATAGTCGCTACGGAAACAACCGCATCGGTCACCAAAAGCGACCTTGCGAGAATGATGGTTGGCAGAAACGTGCTGCTCAGGATCGAACATCCGCTGGAAACTCCCGGCAAATGCGTTTTGAAGGTCTCACATCTGAGCGTGACCGACAGGAAAGGGATCGGGAGGATCAACGACCTTTCTTTTGAGGTCAGGGCAGGGGAAATCTACGGCATTGCGGGTGTGGAAGGAAATGGACAGCGGGAATTGCTCGACCTGCTCTGGGGGATGGGTGAGCAGCAATATAGAACAAGCGGCTCCGTCACTCTTGACGGCACTTCCCTCAGGGGAATGAATCCTGCTGAAATTGCCTCATCGGGAGTCTCCTTTATTCCCGAGGATCGCCTGAAACACGCTGTGATACCGGGCTTCTCTATTGAAGAGAACATTATTTTGGGACGTCACCGGGAAAAAAGATTTCTCAGGTTTGCAGGTTTCGATGAGGCAGGCGTCAAAAACTATACGAAAAACATGATCGACCGGTACGACGTTCGATATGACCTGCGAAGCAATCCTCCACTGGGAAGCCTTTCGGGTGGCAATCAGCAGAAGATCGTTCTGGCGAGAGAAATCGACCGGCCCGACCTGAAGATGCTTATACTTGCTCAACCTACACGCGGAGTGGATATCGGTGCCATTGAAATGATCCATAAAAAGATCATAGAAATCAGGGACAAAGGCATTGCCGTTTTTCTTGTCTCTACCGAGCTTGACGAGCTTATTTCATTGTCGACAAGAATCGGTTGTCTGTACAAAGGCTCTATTCGTCACGAATTTTCCTCAGAGGAAATCCGCAAAGGAAGGTCGGCAGAACTGGATTTCGAAAAAGAAATCGGCATGTTTATCACCTGAAAAATCCCGTTCGCCATGCGTAACCGCTTTCTCAAGTTTGCCGTCCCCCTGTTTGCCGTTGCGGGAGCCCTGCTTGTCAGTGCACTACTGATAATGGTAACAGGAAGGGACCCCTTGATAATCTATCAGAAAATGCTCTCCATGACTTTCGGGTCGGATTACGGCACAGGCCAGATTGTGTTCAGAACAACCTCTCTTATCCTGACCGGTCTTGCTGTAGCTATCCCTTTCAAGGTTAAGCTGTTCAACATCGGCGGGGAAGGACAGGTGCTTGCCGGGGCACTGGCGGCAGCGGTCGTCGGCATCGTGCTTCCGCCACAGACCCCTCCATTCGCGGCGATATTCATCTGCTCCCTGTCGGCAATGATGGCAGGAAGTTCTGCCGCCCTTCTTGCCGGATGGCTGAAAGTCCGCTTCGGTGTCAATGAAGTGATATCGACAATCATGCTCAATTTCATCATCCAGGCATTTGCCGGTTACCTCCTGACCTGGCATCTCGCCCTGCCTTCTACGGTACATACTCCCGAGATCATTCATGCCGCCAGGATTCCCATGTTTGACAGCGTTATCGGTATCTGGCACAAGTCTCCTGCGAATTTCAGCACGTTCTTTGCGCTTGCCGCATGTCTTGCCATGTGGATCATGGTCTTCAAAACCACTACAGGCTATGAAATGAGAGCTGCCGGTATGCGACCCGATGCCGCCAACTATGCCGGGATCAACACGGACGCCCATATCATAAGGGCAATGGGAATCGGTGGAGCAATGGCAGGCCTGGCTTCGGTAAACCTTGTGCTCGGCTATAAACATTTTTTCGAAGCGGGACTGACAAGCGGAATCGGGTTCATGGGAATTGCCGTGGCATTGCTTGCATTCGCCCACCCTTTCTGGATCATTGCGTCTGCTCTTCTTTTCGGGTTCCTTGAGTATGGCGGGCTGAGCGTCAATGCCTATGTTCCGAAAGATATTTTCATGATGGTGCAAGCCGTTACGATCCTGATGATACTTGTCCTGACGAAAATATTTCGCCGACCGGCTTAGGACTCTCCCCTGCTGTCCAGATCTGAACCGTAAAGGTTCATCTGCTTGCGGTAATAGGAGAATGCCTGCTCCTGGCGGACCACTCCGAGCAGTTTATCAGATTTCCGCGAGAGAACCGGAATAATGTCGTAATCAGTCAACTCGAAAAGCTTGAGGGCTTCATCAAGCCGGGATGAATCATAGAGCACGGGAATATCCTTTTTGACGATGTCTTCCGCGATAAGACCGGTAATAGGGCCTTCCTTCAGAAGAAAGCTCATTTCTTCGAGCCTTATCACGCCGACAAACTCGTCATCTTCCGTTGTGACAAGAAAGTTTGATTCAGGGGTATTGTGAAATACGTCGATGATTTTTTCAGCCCTCGTCACATCACGAAACCTTACGTAGCTTGTTTTCATGATATCAAGAACACTGATATTCTCTGCCACCGACAGAGCAATTCCATAACCGACCCTGACACCTTCTTTCTCGAGCACATAGGTCTCCATGGAATAATTATATGCAAGCCTAGCTATTAATGCAGCCGTAACGGCAGCAAACATGATAGGAAGAACAATTTCATATTTACCCGTTACTTCGAAAAGGATCAGGATCACTGTGAGCGGAGCGCGTATGATGCCGGCGGTCAATGCCCCCATTCCTACAAGAGCATAAGCGCCGGAAGTTGC
>JAKSDB010000434.1 GCA_022360415.1 Chlorobiales bacterium | reverse complement strand
CCTTCGACGTGGCGCTCGATAACGATACCGGCATTGTAAGCCGCCACCTCTTTCAGAGCTTTCATAAACGCCGTTTCATCCCTGATGTTGACAAATACGCCCTTGCCTTTTGCCATCGACCGGGGCTTGACCACCAGTGGAAAACCCTTTTCACTGACAATCATCTCTGCCTGTTCCATGGAAACCACCTGCCATGAGTCGGGAACCGGCAAACCGCGGGACCGGAAAAGGGAGGCAGTAAGAAACTTGTCTCTGGAGAGCATGTTGCCGATAAAACTCGTCCTGTCGCTTGATGTCTCCATAATCCGGTTTGAATGAATACCCTGCCCGAGCTGCAGAAACTGGCCGGGCTTGAACAGCCTGTAATAATAAATACCCCGTTTGAAGGCCGCCCGTGCCAGCTCGACAGTTGACTGGTTCAGGCCAAACCCGCGAAGCATCGTTCGCACCTCGATATAACGCTTCCGCAAAAGATCTCCGACCTGGCTTTCGGGCATCTTCTCTGAAAATGATTTTGCCTGCAGAGCCATCAATCCAAGCTGCAACGATGTCACCCCAAGCTCAGTCCCATCGCAGGGCACAAAAAAATCCACCTGATCTTTTTCCAGGGCAATCATGCGTCCCGGTTGCGGCTGAACACAGAAATCGCTCAGCAGGCTCTCAGTGACAGCAAGCACGAGCGCAATAGCCGGACAATCGGATTTCAGTATATAATCCGTCGAAGAAAGAAGCGGCGATTCCTGTGTTACCGGCAAGGCTTCCCGGAGAAGGGCAAGGTGCTGCTCCAGCTCCTTCTCAGCGGGAGTCCATTCGAACAGCCCTGCATATTTATCATCGAGCGCTACTGTTACAAAAAGACCTGACACGGGTTCATAGATGTTCGGGCCGCTGAGAAACCGTTGATACTTGATTTTCATATACTCTGAAACGTTGGATAAACAGAAAAAAAGACAGTCGTCGCCTTCGAACAGGAAAGCCTGTATGTTAGATTATTTATTTTTCTTCTATTTATAAAGCTTTTGAATCTTTTCTGTTGCGGGCATCAAGGAACCGTGGAAGCATGGAGGTGGTTAGCTATATCATCTCTAATGGGCACACAGTTGCAACTGTCTTGACAGAAACAGTAAGTTTACATTGCAATCCATTGTTATTCAATAACTCATCAACATGCAGGAATGAACTCTTCTGACACCAGACAAAGACTGGAGGAAATAGAAAAACAGCTTGCCGACCTTCACGAAGAACAGCGAAGGATAAAAGCCCGGTGGGATGCTGAAAAAGAGCTGATCCAGCAATCCAGCAAACTGAAATCAGAGCTGGAAGATCTTAAACACCAGGCTGAAGAGTATGAAAGGAGCGGAGATTACGGCAAAGTTGCCGAAATACGTTACGGACGCATTGCACAGATAGAAAAAGAGATTGAAGAGAACAAACAGAACATAGAAGAGAAGCAGGCGGCGGGCGAACTGCTCATGAAGGAGGAAATCGACGCCAATGATATCGCGGACATCGTTTCCAAATGGACCGGCATACCGGTCAGCAAGATGCTGCAGTCCGAACGCCAGAAGCTTCTGAACATTGACGAAGAGCTTCATAAACGTGTTGTCGGCCAGGACAAGGCGGTACAGGCGGTCAGCGAAGCCGTCAAACGGTCGCGCGCGGGCATGGGGGACGAAAAAAAACCTATCGGCTCGTTTATCTTTCTCGGGCCGACGGGTGTCGGTAAAACGGAGCTTGCCCGCACCCTCGCGGAATACCTTTTCGACGACGAAGATGCGATGATCCGCATCGATATGAGCGAATACATGGAGTCCCATGCCGTCAGCCGCCTTGTCGGTGCTCCTCCAGGTTATGTCGGCTACGAAGAGGGTGGACAGTTGACAGAGGCCGTAAGGAGAAAGCCTTTTTCGGTTGTTCTGCTGGACGAAATCGAAAAAGCCCATCCCGATGTGTTCAACATCCTGCTGCAGATCCTCGATGACGGCAGACTGACCGACAGCAAGGGCCATACGGTCAACTTCAAGAACACCATCATCATCATGACAAGCAACATCGGCGCCCAGCTCATCCAGAGTGAGATGGAAAAGATGGACAACGCGAACCGTGATGAAGTTCTGGAAGGCCTTCAGGACAAACTGTTCCAGCTGCTGAAGCAGCAGGTGCGTCCCGAGTTTCTCAACCGTATCGACGAAGTCATACTTTTCACTCCTCTCAACCGGGAAGATCTTGAAAAAATCGTCACGATACAGTTCAACCTGATCAAAAAACTTGCGCTTCGCCAGAACATAAGCCTGAACCTTGAAAAAGATGCACTTCTCTGGCTTTCCAACGCGGGATTCGATCCGGCATTCGGTGCGCGCCCGCTCAAACGTGTCATGCAGCGTCATATCACCAACAAGCTTTCGGAAATGATCCTCGAAGGCTCGGTCCAGGAAGGCGATTCCGTTACCATAACGGTGAAAGACGGCGGCCTCTCTCTTGTAAAAGCAGCCTCCTGATGGAAGAGCTGTAAAAGCCAACTTTTTATGAAACCGGTTCTGACTGTCCTTTTTTCCCTGTTCCTGCACTCGCTGACGGCCTGTGCCGCACAGGCTCCGCTGCAAGACCGGCTGGGCATGAAAATCGGGCAGATGGTCATGATCGGCTTCCGGGGAACCTCCCTGGAGGAGACATCCGGCCTCACGGAGGATATAACCCGCCTCAACCTCGGCGGAGTGGTGCTTTTCGATTACGATGTTCCTTCGGGATCTCCGGGTAGAAACATCACCTCCCCCGACCAGTTGAGACAGCTCACCAGCGAGCTGCAACAGGCATCGAGAATACCGCTTCTGATCGCTGTCGACCAGGAGGGAGGCCGAATAGCACGACTCAAGGCAAAGTACGGGTTTCCGGAAAGCATCTCTGCCGGCAGGCTCGGGCAGCTCAACAATGCCGACAGCACCTTCCATGCTACGCTCTCTATCGCTGAAACCCTTGCAAAAGCCGGTATCAACGTTAATTTCGCTCCCGTGGTCGACCTTGACAGCAATCCCGATAACCCTGTTATCGGCTTGCTGGAAAGAAGCTTTTCAGCCGATCCCGATGAGGTAACGTCACACGCTTCGGCAGCAGTCAAAGCCCTGCATGCGAAAAAAATCATCGCAACGCTCAAGCACTTTCCCGGCCACGGCAGTTCCGCGACCGACACGCACAAGGATTTCACCGATGTCACCGAAAGCTGGAAGAAAACCGAGCTGATGCCCTACAGGAAACTTGTCGATGAAGGGTACCGGGACCTTGTCATGACCGCTCACGTTTTCAACGCCAGCCTCGACCCCGTGCATCCTGCTACACTCTCAAAACCCGTGATCACAGGACTTTTGCGCGATTCTCTCGGCTTCAGCGGCGTCGTAATCAGTGACGATATGCAGATGAAGGCAGTTGCAGACCACTACAGCCTCGAAACAGCAATCCCGCTTGCGATAGAGGCCGGTGTTGATATTCTGCTCTTCGCAAACAATTCAACCTACGACGCCGACATCGCCGAAAAAGCCGTAACGATCATTCGTTCGCTTGTGGACAAGGGAACGGTTTCCCCGGCAAGAATAGACAGCTCCTACCGGCGGATCATGGCATTGAAACAACACTATCTGAACGTTTTCCCATGAAAACACTCTACCTCATACGCCACGCGAAGTCGAGCTGGGACAACGCCGACCTGGCGGATTTCGATCGTCCCCTGAACAAACGAGGACAAAAAAACGCGCCCTTCATGGCGAAGCTGATGCGAGAAAACAATGTGCAGACCGGTCTTGTTATTTCGAGCCCTGCAAACCGCGCGCTTACAACCGCGGAAATATTCTGCGAGGCCCTGGGATATCCCCCGGAAAAGATCGAACAGCGCATTGAAATCTATGAGGGCGGGCTTAATCACATGCTGGATATCGTCCGGCATATCCCTGACAGCCATACGTCAGTCCTGCTCTTCGGACACAACCCGACGATTACCTCCTTTGCAAATTTCATCTCCGGCGAGCACCTTGAAAATATCGTCACCTGCGGGGTTGCAAGGATCGACCTGAAAGGCGATTCATGGCAGCAGACCATGATGG
>JAKSDB010000231.1 GCA_022360415.1 Chlorobiales bacterium | reverse complement strand
TCTCGAAAGAGCTGCCTTGCGGTTCGAGTGTTTCATGTAACGAATGGTGTCGTGCTTTTCCATGAACTCCGATATACGCTCGAAAGTTTTATCGGTGCTGCCGTCATCGACGATGACAAGTTCCCAGTCGGTAAATGTCTGTCCGATAACGCTTTGGACTGCTCGTCCAAGGACTTTTTCTCGATTGAATGTCGGCAGTATAACCGATATGTCGGGTGTATGGGAAAAGTTCATGTTTAGGGCACCTCTATTTATTCCGCGATTCAATTGCTTCGTTGAGCGTTGCTCGAAATCCTCATGTACTCCGTGTACACTCCGGTTTCTCTGGCTCCGTTCGCCTTGCTCTTGTGCCGCTCATGACAATAAATAGAGGTGCCTTACAGGGTTACTGTTCCCCGATAATCTGGACAAACACTTCACGGTCTCTCGAACGGTTGTCATGATCGATGTAAACGACCTGCTGCCACGTTCCCCGTACAAGCTTTCCCCTGCTTACCGGCATTGTTACTCCAGGCCCCATCAGTGACGCCCTCATATGTGAAAAACCGTTATCGTCACCCCATGTTTCCGAATGGCGGCTGCGCTCCTTGCTGGAAATGAGCTGTTCAAGTTTTTCCCTCAAGTCTTCAACAAGAGCAGGTTCGAATTCCATGGTTGTTATCGACGCTGTCGAGCCTATGGCCGAGATGTTGACGATTCCCTCCCGGATTCCCGATTCGCCGATAACGGCATCCACCATACTTGTAAGGTCGATGATATCGGAGAACCCTTTTGTGGTGATGTGTATGGTTTTGGAGCAGGTCATAATCTGTAGCTTTTTATCGCGAGGGCGCAGACGAGCATTCCTGCGACCAGAAAGTTCTGGGCAAACGCATTGTAACGTACGTCCATCGTTTTCGGCGATCGGACAAGATCGAATTGCAGATAAAACTGGGGAATAACAAGCAGTGCGACGATCAGGGCGAACAAGTTCTCTCCCAGTATGAGCAGATAGCCGGCTGCCATGAGCTGGCCGATATTTATCAATACCGCGGCGATAACGGCGGCATTTCTTTCCCCGAATGCTACCGGCAGTGTTTTTACTCCTATCTGCCGGTCGCCTTCAACGGATTTGAAGTCATTGATGGTCATGGTTCCTGTGCTCGAAACCGTAAACAGAGCGGCTACCACGAGGGAAGGGAAAAGAGATTGCAGGGTGAATCCGGAGCTATAGGCTATTTCTCCGGCAATCCACGGGATGACAAGATAGGATAAGGCTACAATGATGTTGCCGGCCCAAAGCCTTTTTTTAAGTTTTATGGGATTGGCACTGTAGAGATGTGCGTTGACGATCCCTATAATGACGTAGAGAGCAATAAGCGGATGTATCAGGTATCCGACAAGAACAGAGAGCAGGGACCAGACTGCTATCAGTATCGTCGCGTTTCTGAGCGATATTTCTCCGCCCGGGATAGGGCGCCACGGTTCATTGATCTCATCCAGATCGCGGTCAAAATAATCATTGAGCATCTGGCAGGTTCCGCTTGCAAGCGGGCCGGTAAGCAGGATGCCGAGGAAAAACTTTATGCCGAGAAAATCCGGCCAGCCAAAGGCGCCACTCGAAACAGCACCGCACAAGAAGCTCCAGATGACGGGAATCCAGGTGACAGGTTTCAGGAAGCGTATGAGCAGGGTGATTTTCGAGAGGTGTTCTGCCGATCTCTTTCCCGGAGAAATCAGTTTTCGGACATTGAGAGAAGTTTCTTGCTGCCTGCCGTATTCCCGCCGATCAGCGGAACGCTTTCTGAGGAAAAAATCGCTCACTCCTGCTGTGGTTATGATGTTGTAAAAATAACACGTAAAGCTAAAGAACGGTACAGCATATCACAAATTCCAAGCGATTTTTATGGAAACCTCTATGTGATTTGCTGCGCACCATGACTACTTCGTTGACCGGTGCTCGAAATTCTCATGTACTCTCTTGTACACTCCGGTTTCTCCGGCTCCGATCGCCTTGTATTCGAGCCGCTCACGACAATGTATAGAGGTGCCCTGATGAGTGTTACCGAATTGTTCTTCCAGAACGTTTACAGGATAAAGGGCAGGGGAAACAAAAAAAGCGGCAGGCAAGGCCCGCCGCTTTATCTATTCTGAAAATGCAGTCATGCACTTATCCCTGCACGATGCACTCAGCGGGGCAGACAGCGACGCATGCCTGCTCGGCAAGACCTTCGCACTCGTTGCAGGTGTTAGGATCGATAATATAGATGTCATCATCGGCGGAGATCGCTTGTGTCGGGCATTCCGGCTCACAGGCTGCGCAATAGGTGCATTCTTCAGTAATGTAAAGTGCCATGTTCACTTCCTCTCTTAAGAATTACAGGAAAAGGTTGAAAACTGTAGAAAGAACTCCTTCCTTAAAACAGGAAGTTAATATAAAACTTTTTTTTGCCTGACAAAATCTTCCCGACACCTCAATGCAGTTGCATAGTCGTTGCGTTGATGCAGGTTATCTTTTTTCAGGGGAATAAGAAAGGATTCGTGTCCAGCTACCGAGGACACGCTACACCTTGAAGATGCAGTCGACGGGGCAGACAGCGACGCATGCCGGCTCATCAAAATAACCTTCGCAGTCGATGCAGACGTTTTCATCTATTATGTAAATGTCATCCCCTGCTGAAATAGCGTTTACAGGGCATTCCGGCTCGCAGGCCGCACAATAGGTGCATTCTTCCGTAATTCTGTGTGCCATGGCTGTGTGTTTTGCTGAATTATGACATCATTGCTCAGGCGATCAAGTAACTCAAAGTCCTTGGAAGTTTAACAGTGATTGGATGGACATAGTTCCGTCTACTGTTTTTCTTCTTCCTTCTCGTAAGCGTCGATAATATTGCGTACCAGCCTGTGCCGGACGACGTCGGACTTGTCGAGAAAGACAAAACTTATCCCGGAGATTCCCTGAAGGATGGTGTTCGCATTCTTGAGGCCCGATTCAACTTCACGGGGGAGATCAATCTGCGTGACATCCCCCGTGATAATCGCCCTGGAATTTATGCCAAGCCTGGTCAGGCACATTTTCATCTGCTTGTTTGAAGCGTTTTGTGCTTCGTCGAGAATAATAAACGAGTTGTTCAGGGTGCGACCCCTCATATAGGCAAGTGGGACAATCTCGATAATCCGCTGTTCGGTCAGTGCCCTGAGTTTCTCGGCTGTCAGCATGTCCTGGAGAGCGTCATAAAGCGGACGGAGGTAGGGGTCGATCTTCTGGACAAGATCGCCGGGCAGGAAGCCGAGGTTTTCACCGGCTTCGACAGCAGGTCTCGCAAGAACGATCCTTTTGACCTGTTTTTTCTTCCACGCGGCAACGGCAATTGCAACAGCGGTATAAGTTTTTCCGGTTCCAGCGGGCCCGATAGCAAATACAATGTCGTTCTTTTTTGCTTCGGAAACCATTTTTCTCTGCCCGTTTGTTTTCGCTCTTACTGCGTAATCCTTTGTGGCAACTATGACGTCATTGTCAACGGGTTGGGTTTTGCCAGATGACGAGGGCGGCGGGGGAGTAAACGCGAGGCTGAGAAGGGCATTCAGGTCATTTTCCAGTATCTCTCCATGCTGGTCTGCCAGAAATCTCATTTCACCGAAAATCTGCTCAAGAAGCCTGAGCTCGTTTTCTTCGGCCCTGAGCAGAAGCTTGTTTCCCCTGGCCGTCAATTGTGCTTCGGGGAATTCTTCCCGTACCTTTTTCAGCCATGTGTCATGGGGGCCGAAAACTATCACTGGTTCGATTCCCTCGAATTCTATAAGTTTTTCCTTAAGCAAGCGATTGTCTTTTGTTAGGGATTATGGTTATCGAAATAGGGCGTATCGCTGTCGAGATAGTTGCATACATAATCTCTTACCCCTTCTTCGAGAGAGGTCGTCGGTCGCGTGTAGCCGTAGGATTTCAGTTTGCCGGTATCCGCCTGGGTGAAATACTGGTACTTATCGCGGAGCGTTTCGGGCATTGGTATGTACTCTGTTTCCGTCTCAAGCCCGAGAGCGGAAAACGTTGCGGCAACAAGATCTTTGAAGCTTCTTGCGCGCCCCGTTCCGACGTTGAAAACACCGTTTACCGATCTGTTTTCAATCAGCCACAACATAAGGGCAGTGCAATCTTTTACGTAGATAAAATCTCTCATCTGCTCTCCGTGGCGGTAATCGCTTCTGTGAGACTCGAAGAGCTGAACTTTACCGTTATCTTTTATCTGGTGAAATGCCTTGAAAACAACGCTGCTCATATTTTCCTTATGGTATTCATTCGGGCCGAATACATTAAAAAACTTGAGGCCGACAGAGTGTTCAAGGATTCCGTTTTTTCGTGCCCAGAGATCGAACAGATGTTTTGAATAACCGTACATGTTGAGAGGCCTCAGTTGATCGAGGTTTTCCTCTTCATCGCTGTAGCCTCTGTTGCCATTCCCGTATGTGGCGGCGCTCGATGCGTAGATGAAGCGGATGTTCCGGGAAGCGCAGTGCAGGGCAAGCTCTTTTGAGTAATTATAGTTGTTTTCCATCAGGAGCGAAGCGTCTGTTTCCGTTGTGGCGCTTATTGCTCCCATGTGGATGATAACACTTGTTTCAGGCAGCCGGTTTTCGGCGAGCAATGAAAGAAATTTGTCTTTATGGATAAAGTCGGTGAAAGAAAGGCCAGAAAGGTTTTGCCATTTGCCGGTAGTTGTCGAGCCGAGATCATCGACAATGATGATCTCCCTGCTGCCGTGTCTGTTGAGTTCCCAGAGCATTGCGCTGCCTATGAATCCAGCTCCTCCGGTGATAACTATCATGTAAGAATTGTGGGATTGCGTGGCTTGTGAGTATGTTTTTCAGAAATAAATATAAAGCCGATGTTTATAAAACAAAAGGCCGTTTCAAACGAACGGCCTTTTGTGTGGAGCGGCGCATCATGCTGATGCTTTTAGCAAACTGTCTTTGACAAGTAGTTTTCGTCCCCAGAAGAGCCAGAGCCTGATGGTATCGACAGGCCGTTCCATAATTTCGGAAATCTGTTTATGCTTCATACCCGAAATTTCCGACAAAAGGACTGAAAGCTTGACATCGGCTGCTCTTTCCCTGAGCTTCCCGAGAACTGATTTTGTGGTTCCATTTCCGTCTTCACTCATTCCCAGCCCGGTATCCTGCCCGTAACGATCAACGTAACTGTCCCTGAACATTTTAAGAAGATCTGTTTCCCTTGTGCTGACATCTGCATTCCGGTATGTACTGTTTACAAGCTCGCCCGAAGCTTTTTCACTACCGGTCATCCAGTATGCAATGCTGTATATATCGTTTAGCAGGTCTAAAGGCGTTTTGCTTATCCTGATCATCATCTCCTCCTTAAATAGGATTAATATTATCCTCTTTTAAATTATAAAAAAAAAACAATAAATCAACTTTTTTTGGATCGATCCTGTAAAAAAGGGATATTCACCGGCACAAGGGAGGACAAAAAACAGTATTTTATCTTCTGACGAGAGGTAAAGTGCGCCTCTATTTATCTGTTCCGCGCTTCATCTTCATGTTCCAGCTATAAATAGAGATGCCGTGGCGTACCGTGCTTAAATATTTTTAAGAGGTTATGGATAAAGATTATTCTCGTCTCCTGAATCCCGGTTTGCAGCGTATCGGGGCATACAAGGTCGAAGGGGGGCAACAGGCTGAAATTAAACTGAACCAGAACGAAAGTCCTTTTGACCTGCCTTTATGGATAAAAGACGTTATTCTGGATGAATTCAAACATGAGGCATGGAACCGTTATCCGGAGATATTTCCTTTCAGGGGTATACAGGCATACGCGGAATTTGTCGGCGTTTCCCCCGAATCGGTAATGATGAGCAACGGCTCCAATGAAATGCTGTATACCATTTTCTTGGCTTGTCTTTCCAAAGGAAGCAAAGTGGTGATTCCCGAGCCTTCGTTTTCCCTTTATGAGAAGCTTGCCCTTCTTCTCCAGGCGGAGATCGTTGCCGTTCCGATGCATGAGGATCTCAGTTTCGACGTTACGGGTATCATACGGAGAGCAAAAGATGAAAAAGCGGGTTTTATCGTGCTTTCCACACCGAACAACCCGACCAGCAAATCTCTTTCGATTGAGGAAATACGTTTGATTGCGGGAGATGTCGACGCAATCGTTCTTGTAGACGAGGCCTATGTTGAATTTTCCCGGGAGGAATCGGCACTGGCACTGCTTGATGAAAAACCTAACATCATTGTGTTGAGGACCATGTCAAAGGCGCTTGCCCTTGCGGGTTTGAGAATAGGTTTTACCATAGCCGGCACCGAGCTGATGGCCGAGATTACAAAGCCTAAAATACCTTTTACATCAAGCCGTCTGGCAGAAATCACTCTCCGCCATGTGCTCGATAACTACCATCTCGTCGAAGAAGCTGT
>JAKSDB010000131.1 GCA_022360415.1 Chlorobiales bacterium | reverse complement strand
TCCGGATTTTCTTTAAGCCCGATTATTGTCGGAATATCGTCGAATGAATGAGAGCTGACCGTGAGCAGTATGGGAATGATGACAATATCGGTATACCCCTCCTTGTCGAACTCCTTGAGGCGTGTTGCGATCGAGGGTTCGGTATACTCCATGAATGCCGTTTTGATTCCTGAAACGTTTGGGTTTACAAGCACTTTTTCTCTGACATTATGTTCCAGTTTCAGAAGCGTATTGCGCCATGTCTCGGAATGTGACCCGTGGCTGATCAGCAAAACGCCTATTTTTTTTCCCGGTTTAACGTGTTTTTCCGCTTCAGTGTTCGGTTTGTCGCATGCAATCAAGGAGATCACTGAGAAGAGTAGTAATAAACAGCTTGTTAAAACATTTACAGGGCGCATGTTTGTTTTGTTTTTTGTGGTTGCCAAGGCTATTGGATGAGAATATAATGAGTTTATTTTTAATTTGTCTAAATTTATTTAAATTTACCTTTGTTTATCCTCATTACTTCTGGAGCTTCATCACAGTTTGACAAGCAGCGTAAAAAGGATGAAAAAGCAGGAGGTTCTTTGATAAAACAGTCGAAAAGATGTTTGAAACGGTGGAAAAAAAGAAAGTTGATCTTCAGGGGATACCGGAAACCCTGCTTTGGCCATTATGGAACAGAGCTGCAGAACAGAAGCGAAGAGACCGTCTGATCGACGATCCCATGTCTGCCGATCTGGTTGAATGTATCGACTATGATTTCAAGGGAAGTTTCGGTAAGCCTAACGCCGGGCATGCGGTGCGGGCAAGGGTTATTGACGATGTGCTGAAACTCTGGCTGGAAAAAAATCCCGAAGGAACGGTGATTTCCCTGGGAGAAGGACTGGATACACAGTTCTGGCGTGTTGATAACGGAACACTGCACTGGATTTCCGTGGATGTCGCCGAAAGCATCGAGCTGCGAAAACAGTTATTACCGGTCGAAGAGCGGATGGAGAACATCAGCAGTTCCGCCCTTGACGAGCTTTGGCTGCAAAAGATCCCGCAAGGGTCAAAAGCATTCATCATCATGGCTGGAGTACTCATGTATTTTACCGAAGATGAGGTCAGAGAGCTGTTGTACCGTATTGCCGATCATTTTCGGGACAGCCTTGTGATGTTCGATGTTATTCCAGTCTGGTTTTCACGAAAAAGCATCAGGGGCATAAAGGTAACCAGAACCTATACAGCACCGGTTATGCCGTGGGGCCTGAATTACGGGGATTATGAGTGGTTGAACGAGATTCATCCGCGCTGCAGGATCAGGCGCAAAATGACCTACGCCGATCCCTTTCCCGAGCGGATGCGTCCATATTCCTATCTCCTGGCTTTTCCCTGGATGGTTGACCGGCTTGCTTCCGGAATAGTGCAGCTTGAGATCACTTGACACAGTAGGAGATGACGGAGTAGTGGAGACAAAGTGGAAGATCGGCAGAATTCAGGGGAGATAAAGGGGGACAAAGCAGGATTACTTACATAAATTTTTTTGATTTTTACTTATTTTTAACTTGTCTAAATATATTTTTATGGTATATTGATATCGACACATTGATTGTGTTGCCATTGGTCCTTCTCCTGCACGCCCCTCCGTGACCTCCTCACTGAGGGGCTGTTTTTATGTATCGGTCGGGGATCGGTGCAGCAGTCTTTGGCAGTATGCCATGGCCATTTGATATGGTTAAGTGATTATGTGAAAGTTTTTTATGTGCCAGCCGACAGTGTTGTTTCTCTATTGAAAAAGCGGCCTCGTATTTTTTATTTGGATAAAATACAGATAAGGTTATATTCGTTGAAAATATTTTTAATAAGTCTAAATTAACCATTAAATTTCATGTGCTATGAAAAAACAGACTCTGAAAAAGATCCTTGTTCTGCTTGCCTGTTTCGCAATGCCTGCCATGACGGCCCATGCCGGTCAGAAGATTGCCGACAACATCGAGCTGAGCGGTCTTGTCGAAGTAGAGGCGTCTTATGTGGACACTGAAGAAGGTGACACTTCCGATATTGTCCTCGCGACATTGGAGCTTGGAATCGATGCAGAGATTACCGACTGGTTTTCCGCGCACATTCTTTTTCTCTATGAAGAAGGCGAAACCGACGGCATCGAGGTAGATGAAGCGTTTGCCAGTATTACACCGGGTGATTCAGGACTTTTTATCGATGCGGGGCGGTTCGCGCAGAGTATCGGCTCGTTTCCTTCTTCGATGATTACCGATCCTCTGACGCTGGACCTCGGTGAAACAACCCAGAAATCAGCAGTCGCTCTCGGCTGGGGTAACGATAACGTCGAGGCGCTGGTCAGCGTTTACAACGGCGATGTCCAGAAAACCGATGAGGACCATATCAATACCTGGGTCGGTGCCCTGAATCTGAACGGCGAAGTAAACGGGTTGAGCCTTGAAGCCGGAGCTTCCTACACGAACAACTTTGCCGACAGCGATACGCTGGTTGATGACTTTCCCACTGGCGAGACAGACCATTTTGTCGGCGGTTATTCGGGTTACGTTGTTGTCGGGTTTGATTCCGTTCAGTTGAGCGGTGAATACATGGCTGCGGCTGAAGAATTTACCGATGGGGACAGAGCCGGAACAAAACCGACCGCATACAACCTGGAGTTGTTCTGGGACGCTCCGTCACCGCTTGGCCTGGCATTTCGTTATGCAGGAGCGGACGAGTTCGATGTCGATCACCAGTATGGCGTGACCCTGTCGTATGATCTCTATGATGGAGTTGCCATCGGTGCCGAGTATCTGCACAACGATATCGGTGACGATGAAAACGAGGATATCATTACCGTTCAGCTCGCTGCCGAGTTTTAATGGTACCATATTCTCTGTCTGCATTGTGCGCCGCCCCGGTAATACCAGGGCGATGTTGCCCCGCCTCATGAGGCTTTTCGCAGTTGGTTGAGGCGCCCGTCACATGAAAAACACAGGATGTACTGCTATGAAAACGTTATCTGATATGCATGAAGGCATCACCGGTGAAATAACCGGTGTCGTCAATGAAGGCCGTCATAAGCATGGCCATAAGCGTGGATTGAATCATAACGGTGAAGCAAGACTGCGGGAAATGGGTTTTTACGAAGGGCAGCAGATAACCGTTCTTCAGAACAAAGGAAACGGTCCGCTTGTCGTCAAGTTCCAGGATACGAGAATGGTGCTTGGGCGCGGACTTGCCATGAAAATCTTAATCAGAAACAATCAATCATGACACTTTCCGAGCTGAAAGCAGGACAAAGCGCTTTGGTCAGAAAGCTTTCCTGTTCCGGATCGCTCAAGTCCAAACTGATCGACATGGGGGTTCTCAATGGAGAGAGGGTTCAGGTTATCCGAAAGGCTCCGCTTGGTGACCCGGTCGAAATACTGATCAAGCAGTACAAACTAACCCTTCGCCAAAAAGATGCCGAAGGAATAACCGTCGAGGAGGTTCAATAATGCCTGATACCATCATGATGGAGGAGCAGGCCGCCAAGGGGAAAAGCGGCATCAGAAAAGCGGTTATAGCCATTGCCGGGAATCCCAACTGCGGGAAAACAACCCTGTTCAATGCGCTGACCGGGATGAATCAGAAGACAGGTAACTGGCCGGGTGTCACCGTTGACAGGAAAACCGGCACGTTTGTCCATGAGGATCTGGAAATCGAACTGGTTGATCTGCCGGGAGTGTATTCATTGACCGCTTCATCGGTTGATGAAGAGATCGCAAGGGATTATGTCCTCTCGAAAGAGGCGAGTCTTATTATCAACATAGTCGATGCATCGAACCTGGAAAGGAATCTCTACCTCACAAGCCGTATGCTCGAGATGAACGTTCCGATACTGGTCGCACTGAACATGATGGACGTGGCTGACGAGCGCGGTCTCGAGATCGATGTGAACGGTCTGGAATCAAAGCTCGGATGCAGGGTTATCCCGATCGTCGCTTCCAGAAATCAAGGGGTGGACGCGCTGAAAATCGCGATCTACCAGGAACTCGATACCCAGAAAGAGTTCCATTCGCCGGTCAACTATCCCAACAGCCTTAAAGGTGCCATCGAAGTATTTTCCGAAAAGGTTTCTTCTGCCGGGGTTCCCGGGGACCCTCAATGGCTTGCTCTCAAGCTTCTTGAAGGGGATCCCAAGATTGAAAAGCAAGTGGGCTCTGATTTGAATTCGGAAATATCTCAGGCCAGGGAAAAGCTTTCCTCTGATCTCGATGAAGATATCGATATCATCGTCGCCGATAATCATTACAAGGCGATCAATGTAATTATCAACGAGGTTGTTCGCAGGAAGCATGATGTGTCGGAAACGTTTTCCGACAAGATTGACAAGGTGGTGCTCAGCAGAATATGGGGTATTCCGATTTTCCTTCTTGCCGTGTATTTGATGTTCATGTTCACCATCAATCTCGGTGGAGCATTTATCGATTTCTTCGATATTTTCACGGGAACGATTTTCGTTGACGGGTTCACGGAAATCCTTACGCCGCTCGGAACCCCTGAATGGTTGGTGACCCTTCTGGCATCGGGACTTGGCGGCAGTATCCAGACCATGGCGACGTTCATTCCACCTATCGGTTTCATGTTCCTTTTCCTCTCGTTCCTGGAGGATTCGGGCTATATGGCCAGGGCCGCCTTTGTCATGGATCGGGGAATGCGTGTTCTCGGGTTGCCCGGAAAAGCGTTCATCCCATTACTGGTCGGATTCGGCTGTAACGTTCCTGCTATCATGGGTGCCAGGACCATTGAAAACCAGCGTGACAGGATCATGACCATCATGATGAGCCCGTTCATGTCCTGCGGTGCAAGGCTCCCGGTTTACGCACTGTTTGCTGCCGCATTCTTCCCGGTCGGCGGGCAGAACATTGTGTTTTTGCTCTACCTTATCGGTATTGCATTTGCCGTAATGACCGGACTCGTCCTGAAGTACACAGTGCTGAAGGGGGAGGCCAGCCATTTTCTGATGGAACTGCCGCCCTATCATGTTCCTTCGGTGAAAGGTGTTCTGATTCGTGCCTGGGACAGGCTGAAATCATTTCTTATCCGTGCAGGTAAAGTGCTTGTTCCGGTTATCGTGGTGCTGAGCTTCCTGAATTCGCTTGGTACTGACGGGTCGTTTGGTCACGAGGACACGGAAGAGTCTGTACTTTCCTCGATCAGTAAAACCATTTCTCCTGTGCTTGCGCCGATGGGTGTTACCGAGGATAACTGGCCGGCGACCGTGGGTATCTTCACGGGTATTTTTGCCAAGGAGGCCGTTGTCGGCACGCTCGATGCAATGTACTCTCAGATCGGTGCCGCTGAAGCAGAAGAAGGCGAGGGTGAAGAGGAAGGTTTCGACTTCTGGGCCGGCATTGTCGAGTCATTTGAAACCATTCCGGCGAATCTGGCCGATGTTGCAGGAACGGCACTCGATCCTCTCGGCATTTCTATCGGTGACGTCTCCGATCCTGAAGCCGCCAGTGAAGATCTGGAAGTCGACACGAATATCTTCGGGTCGATGGTGAACCTGTTCGACGGGAAGACCGGCGCGTTTGCTTACCTGCTGTTCGTCCTGCTGTACTTCCCCTGCGTTGCTGCCATAGCAGCAGTGTATCGGGAGACGAACCTTGGATGGACGGTTTTTGCCGGGTTATGGACGACAGGTCTTGCCTATGTCGTAGCCGTTCTTTTCTATCAGCTCGGTACCTTTTCTGTAAACCCTGCCGGATCACTGATGTGGACCGGTGCGATGATCGCTGTTTTTGCGGCGGCTGTCGCCGGTATGTGGTTCAAAGGACGGCAGTCTGAAGATATTTGATCAGGTAACTCACTGCGGGAGTATTTCTTGAAATACTCCCGCATGTTTTACAGAGAACCTCGAAAAAAAACAGCAGTCATGTCACTTCTTGAACTGAAAGAGTATCTGCAAGGCAGGGATATCGTTTCGATAGATGATCTCTGTATACATTTTAGAACATCACCGGAAACGCTGGAACCGATGCTGGAGCAGTGGATACGCAAGGGAAAGCTGCGCAAGGAGACGGCGGATAGTTCCTGCGGCGGCAGGCACAGTACCTGTTCCTGCGGTAAAAGCGAACAGAACTGGTACCAATGGATCGGGTGATACTTCTCTTCGGTCTGCCTCTCTGTAATCTTCTTTATTGACGAACCTCTCTTCCTCCTCTATATTTATAGGTGAAGATGCTACTCATTCTGTGATAATCGGAGTGAGCAAATAATAAACGCCGTATAAATAATCAATCAAGGAGAGGAAATCATGGCTTTCACAATCAATCCGGATGCATGCGTCATGTGCGACAGCTGCCGTACGGCATGTCCCCGCAACGCTATCAAGGCTCACGAGACGGAAAAAACATACGTTATCGATGGTGCCGTTTGCAACGACTGTAATAACATGTCGGCTGTTCGTTGCGTGCCGCAGTGCCCTTCAGAAGCAATCAAGAAGGCATAAGCAGTAATCAGCGGCTGTGCAGGGCATGGGCTTTATTTTAACAAGCTAAACGGAGGGAAAGATGGCTCTTTATATTACAGAAACATGCACGTACTGTGCGGCCTGTGAGCCGGAATGTCCGGTAAATGCAATCTCTGCAGGAGAAGAAATCTATGTGATCGACCCGAATGTCTGCAACGAGTGTGAAGGCC
Organism: Chlorobiales bacterium; assembly: GCA_022360415.1. Classification (GTDB taxonomy): domain Bacteria; phylum Bacteroidota; class Chlorobiia; order Chlorobiales; family Chlorobiaceae; genus Prosthecochloris. The sequence continues at coordinate 1,193 of JAKSDB010000131.1, read as the reverse complement.
TCGACACCCAGGCATGTGTTTCGGTTTGTCCTGAGGAATGCATCGTACAGGGCTGAGTACTGGACGCCTCTTTGTATTTATTCCGCGGTTCAATTGCTTTGTTGAGCGGTGCTCGAAATCCTCATGTACTTTATGTGTACACTCCGGTTTCTCTGGCTCCGTTCGCCTTGCACTCGAGCCGCTCATAACAATACATAGAGGCGCCTGGCGGGGGTGCGCTATAGATCGTCGCGTGATATTCCTTTCCTGTTCTGATATGCCGATTGAAGGGGCACTCATGATAGTGAAAAAGATAACTTTCTCCTTGTCTTCAGTTGTTATGCCGCCCGCAGAAGTATTTCAGCTCTTTTGCGGGCGTTTTCGTATCGTGCCCTGATCCTTCTGGAAGGTTCGGGGTCACCGAATATCTGCCAGCCGCAGCTCCCGTTGCACCTGAAATTGTTCAACCCCATGAAGCCCCAGACATCCTTGAGCGGATAACCGAGCGCGATGCCTATTTCATGCGGAATACGACCGCTTTTCTGCCAGCGCAGGGAGAGTTCGTGGAGAAAGGTTTTCGCACTGAGGCCAAAAGGATATCTCAGATGACAGTGCAGAATTTTTTTCGATGCCTGTTTCAGGCGGAGGTTGACGGCCTCTTCACTGTATATGATGAATTTAAGGGTGCTTCCGTTCATCACGAGAACAGAGTGGCTCAGTTTCCATGACTTGCAGAAAGAGCCGATATGATCGAGACAGTTGTCAAAAGGCAGCTCGAAGATGTCATTTTTCAGAATAAGAAGCTCGCCTGTTTTTCCGCCAAGAATCACCCCTGATACCTGAACGAACAGCCAGCGCTCAAAAGAATCCTGTGAAATGTCTGCGAATCTCAGTTTGCTTTTCCATTGCAGGAAAACCGGCTTTTGAAATTTCAGTATGTCAGTCTTCATGAAGAGGCGTTTTTTGTTGGCTGTCAAGAATTTCGACTTCTATCATCGATGCAAGGGAAGCGGCTATGGCTACATTCTTGCCGTTTACGAGAATTGTCAACGGGCCGTCAAACGGTGCCTTGCTCATTACCCTGCATGTATTGTCCGGTTTTAAATCGAGCTGGTCGATATATTTCATCATCTCTGTATCTGTTGCGCTGATAGCCGAGATCTTTACCATAATCCCGGGGTCGATCGCCGAAAGAGGGACTGTATCCCTTATGT
>JAKSDB010000069.1 GCA_022360415.1 Chlorobiales bacterium | reverse complement strand
TCCACTCCGCGTGGCCGTACCACAAAGAGCTGGCAGCACTGAAGGGCTTCAAGCCGCAGCGCAACAATCTGTACTGCGAGATCGGCTCGACCTTCGCGGCGACCGTCACCAGCCGCCCGATCGAGTGCGCGCACGTCATGGGTACCTTGGTTCGCGACCTCGGCGCCGACTACGTGATGTGGGGCACCGACTCACTGTTGTGGGGCAACCCGCAATGGCAGATCGATGCGTTCCGCCGGTTCCGTATTCCGGACGAACTGATCGACGGCCACGGCTATCCGCAGCTCACCGACGAGGTCAAAGCGAAGATCCTCGGCGGCAACGCGGCACGCATGTGGGGTCTGGAGACCGCCATGAACGACCAGGGCCGTCAGGTTCCGGTCGTCGATTTCGGCTAAGCCGAACACATGACATTGGGATGGTCGGGCTCTTGCTCGGCCATCCTTTTTTTTTCTTTGATATGGGCTCCTAAGCCCGGCGGGTGCGATGCCCACCTACGAATATAAATGAGACCCGTGTCTGAAAATCTACAAGGTCAGCCACGGCATGAACGACAAACCGAAGATCAAATGCCCGGAATGCAGCGAGCCGACCGAGCGCATGATCTCCGCGCCCAATCTCAGCCTGGGCGGCTACACCAGCCCGACCGAGGCAAAATACGCAAAAATGACCGACTCCGAAGAGATGGCGCGCGAGAAGGAACTGCAAAAAACCTACGAGACGATCTGGCTGCCCGAAGACGTGAAACACCCGCCGGACTGGTACGACCACTGAGCGCGCCGCCGCTCGCGACACCGTCATCCCGGACGCGACTTTTCTTCAAATCTTCGATTTGACAAAGAAGAGTCAGCGATCCGGGATCCGGACTTCAACCGATTGCGTAAGCGTCCCTGGATCACGGATAGCGCGGTTTGCCAGCCAAATCGAAGATTTGGGCCAAACCGGCTTCCGAGATGACAAAGGGGAATTGCGCGAACGCCAGCCTATGACGCCATCGGCAGGCAGGACGGGCCGATCGGTTCAAAGCTCTTATAAGTGAGAATGAACTCGCGGTGGCCGAGCGCTTCCGACTTGGTGCGTGCGCCATTCGAGACGTCTTTTATAAGGTCGTAGATTTCGGCGCCAACCTCGTCGAGGGTGGCGCGGCCTTCCAGGATCCGTCC
>JAKSDB010000148.1 GCA_022360415.1 Chlorobiales bacterium | reverse complement strand
GTTGGAAAAACGACAGTATCGGCAGCTACTGCAACTGAAATTGCGCGCAGTGGTCAAAAGGTGCTGATTATGAGTACCGATGTTGCTCACAGCCTGGCTGATGCCTTTGGGACCGAGCTTTCCCCCAACGCCGTTGAAGTGGAAAAAAACCTTTTTGCCATGGAGGTGAACGTGCTTGAGGAGATCAGGGCAAACTGGACCGAACTGTATTCCTATTTTTCATCTATTTTGATGAACGATGGCGCAAATGAGGTTGTTGCCGAAGAGCTGGCGATTGTCCCGGGTATGGAAGAAATGATCAGCTTGCGCTACATCTGGAAGGCTGCCAAGTCCGGTGACTATGACGCCGTGGTTGTTGACGCTGCTCCGACCGGTGAGACAATGCGGTTACTCGGGATGCCCGAGTCCTATGGCTGGTATTCAGAGAAAATCGGAGGATGGCACTCAAAGGCAATCGGTTTTGCGGCCCCGTTGTTGAACCGTTTCATGCCGAAGAAAAATATTTTCAAGCTCATGCCTGAAGTAAATGAGCATATGAAGGAATTGCACGGAATGCTCCAGGATACAGGAATTACTACTTTCAGGGTAGTGGTCAACCCTGAAAACATGGTAATCAAGGAAGCGCTTCGTGTCCAGACCTATCTCAACCTTTTCGGTTACAAGCTTGACGCTGTCGTTGTCAACAAGATCCTTCCCCAGAGCTCTACGGATGATTACCTGACCAGCCTTATTGCACTTCAGCAGAAGTACCTGAAGGTTATTGACGACTGTTTTTATCCGATTCCCATATTCAAGGCTTCCCAGGTTGCCCGTGAGGTAATCAGGACGGATCAGCTTCACGAGTTAAGCAGGGAGATTTTCAACGGACACAACCCTTCGGAGGTTCTTTATAAAGACGACAAGACACAGTCGCTTGAAAAGGTCGACGGCAAGTACGTGCTGCGTCTTCACATGCCCAACGTCGAGATCACCAAGCTCAATGTCAACATCAAGGGAGACGAGCTTCTGGTTGACATAAACAATTTCAGGAAAAGCATTGTGTTGCCGAATATCCTTGTGGGAAGGAAAACGGAGGGTGCCGATTTCGAGGCGGGTCATTTGAATATCACCTTTTCGAGTTGACGGAACACTTCCCCTTCTTGAAAGATGTTTTTTCCGGCAGCATATCGAAGGTCCCTCACACGGGGCCTTTGCTGATTTTCATTTGAATGAAAGAGTGTAAGGGCACATCTGTGCCCGAGGTCCTGTAAACATTTACCGAAAGAAAGTACAGGATATACCCGTTATGCAATTTTCAAGCACACCGGGTCGAGACATTCGATTATTGATCTGTCAGGACATGTTTCAAGAAGCTCTTCCATTGTTCGTCCCGATACAGGGTGTAGCGGGTTGACAAGATCGAGCAGGGGGAGGAGGACGAATTTTCTGTTGGAGAGCTCGGGGTGCGGGATAATCAGGTGTTCAAGTTCACATGTCATGTCGTCATACAGCAGTATGTCAAGGTCGATGGTTCGAGGTTCCCATGGAGCATGGCCGGCAGGCCGGCCCATGCATATTTCCGTTTCTCTGCAACAGGAAAGAAGGGTTTCGGGGGCAATCTCCGTATGCATTTCAAAGACTGCATTGTAGAACCATTGCTGTTCGACCGGGCCGAGAGGTTCCGAATGATAGACCCTCGAAACCCTTGTGACGGATGATTTCGGGAGCTCCTCGAGCCGGTAGATTGCTTGTTGCAGGTTTTCTGTCCTGTCGCCGATGTTCGATCCCGCGCCGATAAAAACAGTATGTGCATATTGTTGAGAGGCCATGGAGCGGGTCAGGATTTTTTTGCAGTATAGACCGCTTCGGCGTAATCACAGACACCGCCGACCGGCGGGTTACGTTTCCTTACTTTTATCGTAATGCGGTCGAGAAGGGAAAAGTCCTGAAGCAACTCCATTGCAATGGTGTAAGCTACGGCTTCAATAAGGTAAAATTTTTTCTGTGTCAACGCGCTTTTGATCTTTTCATACACCAACCGGTAATCGATTGTGCTGGTTATGTCGTCATGGTGAGCTGCAATGCTGTAGTCAAAATACATCTCGGCATCCACTTCGTATTTTGAGCCGACAAAGTGTTCTTCCTTGTGTACGCCGTGGTGAGCATAAAAAGTCAGATTGACAAGTCTGACACAGGTGGCTGAAGGATCGTTTTTCATAAGGGATGCATTTCTTGATGTGCATGAACAGGATGAGCTTATCCGGGAAATGTTGCTTTGCCCTGAACAGAACGGTTCAGCAAATGTTCCATATGGGCAAGTTTATTAATAGGAGCCTTTTATAAATGCGTTTATGGTGAGATTGCTGCTCACCTGTCGGGTGAGGGTGAAAATTATCCTGTAAAAAAGGCTGTGTACTCCGATCAGCAAAACAATATGATGAAAGAAAGGGATTTTTGCGATTTTTTTACAATGTGCAAGGCACGGGCAATCATGCAGGCTCTCGAAGAGGACATGTATGACGGTGACGTGACAACGCAGGCAATGATCGAGCCCGATCAGGCCGGGAAAAGTGTTATCCGGGCAAAAGCCGAGGGTGTTGTCGCTGGAATTGCTGTTGCAAAGCAGGTGTTCGAGGGTATCGACCAGAGCGTACAGGTGAAACGGTTGGTCTGTGACGGGGCAAAAATTCTTGAAGGAGATATTGTCCTTGAAGCACATGGAAAAGTTTCTTCGCTTCTTGTCGCTGAAAGGACGGCTCTTAATTTTATGCAGCGAATGTCCGGAATTGCAACAAGAACCCGGATGTATGTTGACAGTGTTTCCCATACCGGAGCAAAAATTCTCGATACAAGAAAAACGGCACCGGGCCTGCGGTATTTTGACAAGGAAGCGGTGAAGCTGGGAGGCGGGCAGAACCACAGGTTCGGGCTGTTCGATCTCGTTCTTATCAAGGATAATCATATCGATGCCGCCGGAGGAGTAGTTCGGGCCATAGAGCGGGCAAGGAGTTTCCTTTCGAAAAAAGGGACCGCCATGAAGATCGAGGTTGAAGTGCGCTCGATTGGGGAGATGCAGGAGGCAATCAGCGGAGGACCTGATATTATACTGCTCGATAATTTTTCACTCGATGAGCTTGCGGCAGCCGTAGTGTGGGCAAGGAAGCAGGCCCCTGCATTGCATCTTGAAGCTTCGGGCAATGTCGGGCTCCACAACGTGGCCGAGATTGCCGAAACAGGAGTGGATTATGTCTCGGTCGGTGAGCTGACCCACAGCGTCACCGCGCTCGACATGTCGATGAGCATCAGTCCGGTATGATATTCACCGGGTTAGGAAGAGAACTTTCTCTACATTATTCAGTGTGTTGAGGGAGCGGTTTGTTTTCCCCGCTTATGGTCACCGAGGATTTGATGATGCCGTAAATCTTGTCCTTGAGAATGGTATCGGTAACATAGTCCCTGAACTCGGTCGACATATAGGTGTTCATAAGGTCTTCGGCATTCATTCCCGGATTTTTCTCCGCTTCCTGTTCCGCATACGCTCTGATATCGTCGTCGGTGACTTCAAGCTTGTTCATTTCGGCAATTTTCTGACTGATCAACATCCAGCGGGCATGCTTTTCAGCGTTCGGACGGATAGATGTCCGAAGCTCGCTTTCCTCCATGCCCGGAGGCAGTTTTCCTCCCATCTGGCGTTTGGCATTTTCAAGCAGCATGTTTTCAAACGAATCGACCATTGCCGACGGGGCTGGAACGGGATTCTCCTCAATGAACTTCGCCGAGATAGCTTCAAGAAGGTCCTGCTCTGATTTATTGCTGAAATGCTGTTCGAGCTGCCCCCTGACATCTTGACGAAAATCATCAACCGACCCGAACTTCTGTTGCGTGAGCTCTTTGACAAGCTCGTCGTTCAGCTCAGGTAGTTCCAGCCTTTTTACTTCTTTTATCGTTACTTCGTAGCGATATGTTTCTTCGTCTTCTTTTTCGGGCTCGATAGTGACGGTTACGTTCTCGCCTGCTTTTTTTCCAAGCAGTGATTTATGAAACGGATTGTCTTCGGGAAGATATTCGAGGTTGAAGTGGTAGTTCTCGGTTTTCTGATCTTCCAGGACTTTTCCCGAGCTGTCCAGTTTTTCCAGATCGGCAATGATGGTATCGCCTTTTTCGGAAAGGCCTTCAACCGGAACGAGTGTACCATGTCCCTTGAGGATAAGGTTTATTTCCTTTTCTACATCCTCATCGCTTATTGTGTAGATGTCCTGGGCAAACGAGTAATTACTATAATCGCTGATTTCAAAATCGGGATGAATCTGGTAGGAAAGTGTGATGGTGAGCCGGTCGTTGTCAAATGAATAATCAAGAAGCTCAGCACGGCTTGCGGGCTTGATGTTGTCTGTCTCGGATATTTCGCCAAAGTATTTCGAGGCAAGCTTTTCAGCGACGGTTGCTTCAATGGCAGGTCCCATGATCTTTTTAATCATGCCAAGAGGAGCATGGCCTTTCCTGAACCCTTTGAATTCAGCGTTTTTTCTTGCGTTTTCTATCTCACGATCTGTTTCCGGTTTGAACTCATCGGCTGAAAGTATTATTTCGAGCTTTTGTTCAGTATCGCTGACGTTGGTGATGTGTTTTTGCAAGGCGGTATTTTCTGAAAGTTTATACAAAAATAAAAGGAACCTCAAAGAACGTTATTCTTAAAGGCCCCTATGGCTTACAAATGTACAATTTATTCCTGACTTTGTAAAAGACGGCTCATTCTTCTTCCTCCGGCTCATAGATCAGCGTTGAGGCATCGGTTTCCATATGCAGGTACTCGACAGCCTGCGTCAGGTCGTCTTTGGTGACGTTCTCAATGCTTCCCAGTTTTTCTTCGAGCCCGATGGGGCTGCCGAAGTAAAAAATGTCTCTTGCGGCTTTTGACATTCTATGGGTCATTTTTTCCATTTCCATCACAAAACTCCCCCTGAGCCTGTTTTTTGCAGCCATAAGCTCTTCTTCGGAAATTCGTGAAAGGGTTTCCGGTTTCAGAACGCTTTGTATGATATCCAGGGTCTTGGCGGTGTTTTCAGGATCTGTACCGGCATAGACATTAAGCAGTGTTGTGTCATCGAAAAAAGTGAGCGAAGAGTAGGCATTGTATGCAAGAGCGTTTTTTTCTCTCAGCTCCAGGTTGAGTATAGAGCTCATACCCCCGCTCAGTATAGTGTTGAGAAGAAGCAGGCTGTAAAAATAACGATCGTTACGAGCAACAGCGCCGCCATAGAGCAC
>JAKSDB010000145.1 GCA_022360415.1 Chlorobiales bacterium | reverse complement strand
TTTTAGAGGGGTTGAAACGCCTGAGCATACAGCGGATCTGGGCGCCGACCCCGCATCCAACCTCGAGAATGGAGTCTCCGGGGCCGAAGGATATCGTCGGGTAAAGGTACTTTTCGAGGAACTCAGCCTGTTCGAGCAACCGCTGCCGTTCGGTTTGGCTATATGAATGAATGTAGGACATAAAGGATAATGACAAGAAACGGGAGACGAGTGACAAGAAGCTTCCCGGAAGATCCTTCAGCTTAAGGAAAAGTAACAAGAAGCGAAGTGTTATCAAACGGGGATGTGAAGGGGGTTACAAATAAATCTCCGGCTTCAACTTCTTCGTAAACCGGTGCATCATGTAGTTGACGAACCAGACCCAGTTCAGCGGTTTGCCTTTCATGCGTTTCATGATGGCACGACCTTTATAGACCTCTCGCTGAAGTTTTACGAAGTTTTCAAGCAGTTTCTCACCCGACATACCTGTCGGCTCGAACATATAGTGGTAGGTATCGTATTTGTCCCAGTCGAAATGCCGCAGTCTCGGTTTCATCTCGTCGAAATACGGTGTGCCCGGAAATGGGGTGACGAGCGAAAAAACCGGAAATTCAATCTGGTTTTTCATGATGAAATCATAGGTCATCTGGAAACTCTCTTCGCTGTCGTTGTCGAAACCGAACATGAAGTATCCCTGTATCGCAACACCGTTTTTGTGCAGGTTGCTGACGACCTTTTCGTAATTATCGAGCCGGTTGGAGCCTTTATGGACGCTTTTCAGGGTCTCCGGGTTCAGCGATTCGAATCCGATGCTCATAAGATCACAGCCTGATCGTCCGGCAAGCTCCGCAATTTCAGGTTTATGCAGGAAGTTCATGGATATGTTGGCATTCCAGCGAGCACCGATTTTTGCCATTTCTTCAAGCAGCTCGATGAAAAACTTCGGCTTGAAGCTGATGTTGTCATCCATAAAAGAAAAGCTGACGTTTTTTTTGCCGAGCCTGTCCTGATGGTAGTGCATTTCATCGAGCACAAGCTCGATTTCCCTTGACCGGTGGCTTTTCCCGTAGATAGTAGGGGTTGTGCAGAAGTTGCATCCTACCGGACAGCCTTTGGTTGCAAGGATCGGTATCAAAGCGCTGTATTTTTTCGAGTATTTCGAATCAAGGGCATGAGTGAAATCGGGCCGCTGCATAGCCGTCATCGGCTTCAGTGTTTCGGCGCGGTACACATCCTTCATGTTTCCCAGAATAACATCTGTCGCAAGTTCCGTCCATACCGACTCGATTTCCCCATAGACCACGCTTGTACAGTGTTCCCTGGCTTCTTCATGAAGCATTGTAGGATGGACGCCTCCAAGGATGACGGTTTTGTCTTGGGCGAGTGCGGCATCGCCTATTGCATAGGCTTTTGACGCGTTGAGGGTTCTTGAGGTTATCGCAACGATGTCGTAGCCGGACAAATCTTCGGGGACACTGTCACCGATTCTCTCATCGATGAAAGTGACGTCAAACAGTTCACCGGCAAGGGTAGATACCATGATGAGGTTGAGCGGCATGCTGACCGTGCCGGAATCAACCATCATGCTCGTGTTGCTTGTCGGTTGGACAAGCAGCCATTTTTTCCGGGATTTCCGTTCCGATGCAAGCTGTTTGAGATGTTCTTCCGAGTATGTGGCGGATACGGTTGAAAGGATGGCCTCAGGCTGATCGGTCTGCATAACCTGCTTGCGTTACGGATAGAGTGAAGGGCACCTCTATTTATTTATTCCGCGGTTCAATTGCTTCGTTGAGCGGTGCTCGAAATCCTCATGTACTCTGTGTACACTCCGGTTTCTGTGCTCCGTTCGCCTTGCTCTTGAACCGCTCATGACAATAAATAGAGGTTCCCTGAATTTAAAATATCAAGGTATAAAAAAAACGGGAAAACCGTGCGTCCGGAAAACGGCTATTTGCCCGTTAACAGAGGAGGTTGAGCGATAAACGGCAGGACTTTCACTCTACCTTTTTTTCAGAACAGCCACTGTAAACCTGCTCACGCAAACCAGTTTTCCTTCATCGCCGGTTATCCTGATATCCCAGACATGCGAGGTTTTACCGAGGTGGAGAGGGGAGGCTTTTGCGTAAACATATCCTTCTCTTACCGAGCGTATGTGGTTTGCATTGATTTCCTGTCCAACTATGAAGCAGCTTTTCCTGTCTATGCAGTAGGAAGCTGCGATGCTTCCGACGGTTTCCGCAAGAGCAAGCGATGCTCCGCCGTGCATGATACCGATACGCTGTATCGTCCGGTGGTCGACAGGCATTTTTGCGACCATATAGTCAGGGCCGATCTCGGTCATTTCAATGCCGAGATGTTTAGCCATCTGGCCGTCGACGATCTCCGTTGTGTTGATATCCTCAACAGTTACCGGGACAGTGAATATCGAAGAATCATTCATGGAAAACGGGTTTGGCCGGAGAAAGAATCCTTGATGCGGGATTTGAGGTTGAGCGGGTGACGAGACTCGAACTCGCGACATTTTGCTTGGGAAGCAAACACTCTACCGACTGAGTTACACCCGCGTCAAGGAAAAGTTAAAAGGCAAAAGTAAAAAGTCAAAAATTGCCTGCTGCCAAATGCTTGCTGATTCTATTCGATCCCGAAACCCGATTCCAACCTCGATTTCCAAAGAGGGCTTGGGGAGAAAAATTTGCTTGGTGGTGAGGGAGGGAGTTGAACCCTCGACCTCAGGGTTATGAATCCTGCGCTCTTACCAACTGAGCTACCTCACCGACTAAGAATTCATCACAGGGCTGCTAATATACAAACAGTTGCACTATCACGCAATGCTTTTTGTTGTGTCAACTTTTTTCCGTTGATGACAGTTCCTGCTGCGATTGCAGCTTGGCAAAAATTGCTTCAGCAAGGTGAATGTCTTCCGGGGTGGTGATTTTGATGTTATGATACCCTGTTTCGTAAATCTTGATGTTCTGTTCGGGGAAGAATTTTTCAACCAGGGCTGCATCATCGGTTGCGTAGCATTGTTCAAGCCTGGCATGTTTGTGTGCCTGGATCAGGGTTTTCGCGGAGAATCCCTGTGGGGTCTGTACTTGCAGCAGACGGCTTCGATCAAGTGTTTCACCGAAAAACTCAGGATTCTCGGCGATGTATTTGATG
>JAKSDB010000099.1 GCA_022360415.1 Chlorobiales bacterium | reverse complement strand
TTTTAGAGGTGCTCTCATGGCTGCTTTTTCAGCCGTTTTTCAAGATCGTTGAAGATCTCCTCTTGTGGCCTGAGGTTGCCTTTGCGGATGTCGTCCTCACCGATCGCAAGCATTTTCAGTAAACCCAAAGCATTTCGCATCTCCTCATAGCTTTTCGGATCCTGCAGAACCGCCCTCGGTTCACCGTTCTGCGTGATGATCACCGGCCTGTGCGTGTCGTTGATCTGGTCCAGCAGATCAGCCGCCTTTGCCTTGAGATAGGTGACGGGTTTTATGTCGTTTGTTATATGCATGGTTGTTCCTCCTGATCGAATATAGTATGAAATTCGGTCCGGAAAAAGATTGGTTGGTTATTCCCCTGTGAACAATGTTTTTGCGGCAAAGAGCCGATGAATGGGGAGCAAACGTTTTAAGAATTACGGTGGATATCTACTGCTTTGTATACATAGTTGTGAACGTCTCTCTTTTTTAAGTGTAAATTCTACACTACGCCCAGGATTTCTACTGGATTCAAATGAAAGGTACCTTGGCATCATGCCGTGCGTATAAATACTGAAAAAATATATTCGAATAACTACATTAAAAGTAGTTATGTGCATAGAAAAAGGACTGAGCGGATATGGCAAGCAATAACGGTAACGGAAAATCTCTGGAGTCCTGGATCTGGGAGGCTGCTTGCTCTATTCGTGGGGCCAAGGACGCGCCGAAATACAAGGATTACATCCTCCCGCTTATCTTCACCAAGCGGCTCTGTGACGTCTTCGATGACGAACTGAACCGCATTGCCGCAGAGGTTGGCTCTCGAAACAAGGCTTTTCAACTCGTTAAGGCTGACCACAAGCTGGTTCGTTTTTATCTGCCCCTTTTGCCGGACGATCCCGAGGAGCCTGTCTGGTCTGTCATCCGCAAGCTCTCTGACAGGATCGGCGATAGCATTACTACTCACATGCGGGCAATCGCGAAAGAAAATCCACTCTTGCAGGGCATCATCGACCGCGTTGATTTCAACGCAACCACCCACGGCCAGCGCGACCTCGACGACGACCGTCTTTCCAATCTCATCGAGGCCATCAGCACCAAGCGCCTCGGGCTCGACGATGTCGAGGCGGACATCATCGGCAAAAGCTACGAATACCTGATCCGCAAGTTCGCCGAAGGTGGCGGCCAGAGTGCCGGTGAGTTTTACACACCTCCCGAAGTCGGCACCATCATGTCGCGAGTGCTCCAGCCCGAACCCGGCATGGAAATTTACGATCCCACCTGCGGCTCCGGAGGCCTTCTCGTGAAATGCGAGATCGCCATGGAGGAAAGCGCAAGAGGCAGAATGCGCACCATCGCTCCGTTAAAACTGTTCGGACAGGAGTACACCCCCGAGACTTGGGCTATGGCCAACATGAACATGATCATTCACGACATGGAGGGCCAGATCGAGATCGGCGACACCTTCAAGAATCCCAAGTTCCGCAACAAACAGGGCAAACTCCGCACGTTCGACCGCGTCGTTGCCAATCCCATGTGGAACCAGGACTGGTTCACCGAGTCTGACTACGACAACGACGAGTTCGACCGTTTTCCTGCCGGGGCAGGATTCCCCGGTAAATCTTCAGCCGACTGGGGCTGGGTTCAGCACATACACGCCAGCCTGAATAACTTGGGCCGCGCCGCAATCGTTCTCGATACCGGTGCCGCCTCCCGCGGATCAGGTAATGCCGGTACAAACAAGGAAAAAAGCGTTCGCAAGTGGTTTGTCGATAACGACATTATCGAAAGCGTCCTCTACCTTCCCGAAAACCTTTTCTACAACACAACCGCTCCAGGTATTGTCTTGTTCCTGAACAAGGATAAGGAAATTGAAAAAGAGGGCCGTGTGCTGCTCGTCAACGCCAGTCGCATATTCGAAAAAGGCGACCCCAAGAACTTCATACCGGACGAAGGCATCAAACAGATTGTCGATACCCTTATCAACTGGAAAGAGGAGGAAAAGCTCAGCCGAATCGTCGAGCACGCCGAGTTGAAGAAAAGCGACTACAATATTTCTCCCAGCCGTTACATCCACACTGGTGAAACTGAAACCTATCGACCGATTCCGGAGATCGTCAAAGAACTGAAAGCCATCGAAGAGGAGGCCAGAGAAACAGATGAAGCCCTCAGGAATATCCTGAAGCAACTGGGAGTGGATGTATGAAAAGAAAGGAGGGCGGACTTTCCAGTCCGCCATTACATACAAGGTCACATGAATGGTTGAAAAATAGTCATCAGTAGAAGAAGATTGTGGTATGAGCAAAAAGGATGAACTCATAGAACTATCCGACAACCTGCTTTCCGAACTGCGGGGCATGATCGCCGGCGCCCGTAAGCAGGTTGCACAGGTGACCAACACGGCGCTGGTCATGCTCTATTGGCAGATCGGCAAACGAATCCACCATGAGATTCTCGATGAGAAGCGTGCGGAGTACGGTCGGCAGATTGTCGCCTCGCTGGGGCGACAATTGGCCTCTGAGTTTGGGGCCGGTTTTGGAGAGAAAAACCTTCGCCGGATGATCCAGTTTGCCGTGGCTTTTCACGATGAGAAGATTGTCGCCGCACTGCAGCGACAATTGAGCTGGACTCACTTCAAGGCACTCGTTCCTATCAAAGACCCTCTGAAACGCGACTTCTACGCCGAAATGTGCCGTGTCGAACGTTGGAGCTCGCGAACGCTCCTACACAAGATGGACTCCATGCTCTATGAACGAACTGCTATTTCAAAGAAGCCGGAAGATATTGCACGAGATGAGCTTGCTGCCCTCCGCAGCGAGGACCAACTCACGCCCAACCTCGTTTTTCGCGATCCCTACATCCTCGATTTTCTTGGCCTCAAGGACCGGTTTCTCGAAAAGGACTTTGAAGAGGCCATCCTTCGCGAAATCGAAACCTTTCTCCTTGAACTTGGCAACGGTTTTGCGTTTCTCGGACGTCAGACCCGCATTATGATCGATTCCGACGATTTCTATCTCGATCTCCTCTTCTACCATCGCGGCTTGAAACGCCTTATTGCCATTGAGCTAAAGCTCGGGGACTTCAAAGCGGAATATAAAGGCCAGATGGAACTCTATCTCCGCTGGCTTGCTAAAAACGAACAGCAACCGGGCGAGAAACCGCCACTCGGGCTTATCCTTTGCGCAGGTAAAAAGGAAGAACAAATCGAACTGCTCGAACTCGGCAAATCCGGCATCCACGTAGCCGAGTATTTGACAGCACTGCCATCGCGCGAGTTGCTTCAGCAGAAACTCCATACCGCTATCGAGATATCACGGGCCAGGCTGGAGAGCCGTAAAGGAGAGCAGTCATGAGTGATCAAATGCATACCGGACAAGCTGAGGCCAATAAAGCCCAAGTCCCCCCATCAAAAGAGTTGACAAGCCCGCCTTCCATTACGAAGAATGGTCAAGATATTGAAAGAGATTCCAGAGGATCGCATAGTATGGGTGAGTGGCAGAGAACCACAGTTGGGAAGGTTGCCTCCGACTTCCTCAGTGGAGGAACTCCTGCTACCTCGCGGGCAGACTACTGGACGGGAGAAATTCCTTGGATCACAAGCAAGTGGCTCGGTTACAAACTGGAACTCACAACCGGAGAGAAATTAATTTCCGAAGAAGCGGTAAAAAACACAGCGACAAAGATTGTCCCAAAAGACAGTATCATTTTTGCTACGAGGGTTGGTGTCGGAAAAGTGGGTATCAACCGGATCGATCTTGCCATCAATCAGGATCTTGCAGGAGTCCTGATTGACAAAGAAAAATACGACATCAAGTTTCTTGCATACCAATTGGAGACCGACTCGATTCAGCAATATGTTGAGATGAATAAGCGTGGAGCTACCATCAAAGGGATCACGCGAGACTGTCTTGAGCAGATTCAGCTCAACATCCCCCCACTTCCCGAGCAAAGGAAGATCGCACATATCCTTTCGACGGTGCAACGAGCGATCGAAGCGCAGGAGCGGATCATTCAAACCACTACCGAACTGAAAAAGGCCTTCATGCACAAGCTCTTCACCGAAGGTTTACGCAACGAACCGCAGAAAGAAACCGAGATCGGTTTGGTGCCGGAGAGTTGGGAGTTAAAGGCAATGAATGAAATCTGTGATCTGATCATCGACTGTCCGCATACTACGCCGAGATTTAGCAATTCAGGAGTTTTTATTGCCCGAAACTTTAATTTTAAGGATGCACAATTCATTCCCGAACCTGCATTTTACACATCAGAAGATGAGTATCTATTGAGAGTAAAAAGAGCGACCCCAATGCCTGGCGATGTTCTCTTCAGTCGCGAAGCACCAATTGGAGAAGCATGCGTTATTCCATCTAACACTCGATTGAGCCTTGGTCAACGCACGATGTTTCTTCGTACAAAGCGATCACACTTGCTCCCATATTTTCTTGTATACAGTTTCTATTCGGAAAACGTCCGGCGTCTTATGCTCTCAACAGCAGGAGGTTTGACACTTCCGCATCTTAACGTTGGAGATGTCAGGAAAATGCTTATTCCTGTACCGAGTCTCAAAGACCAGGAGGGGATAATCAATATGCTGCTCTCTGTGGAACGAAAGAAGGAATTGCATCGAAGAAACCTTTCATCGCTCCAAGATCTCTTCCGTACACTTCTTTACGAACTGATGACCGCGAAGATCCGCGTTCATAAATTGGAGGTTACATTATGAGCAAGGAAAAACAACACATGCTGAAAACAAGAGATGACAAGGCTCCTGTCGAATTTGTGGACTGCGATAAAGATGTTGATTTTAAGCTTGCTAAGGGTACCGACTGCTCGTGGATGGAAGCAGAAACAGAGTTTGGACCTGATAAGTTAAGGCCAAGAATTGAGCCTTGGTTAACAGCTCTTTTTCAATCAGATCATTTAGCACTTTTGGCAGGTTCTGGTCTCTCTAATGCTGTCCACAGTATAGCTACGGGAAATATTCTCCCGGGAATGAGTGAATCTACATTCACCAAATACAATGCAGAAATATCAGACAAAGCAAAACAGATTGCGAAACGAGCAGGAAGAAAAGAAGGAAATATCGAAGATCAGATTCGTGTCGTAAACGAATTGATCCAGGGTATTGAAATCCTCGCTTCGCACGATACTAACTTCAAAGAACCTTTGGCGTCACTTCGATCTGAGTTACAGACCGTCCTAAGGGATTTTGCCGATTCGATTCTCATGGGAGAGAATGACTTAATCACTGCTCCATCTGAAAAGCGTGAGTTAGCATTCGACTATCTCGTGAGTTTCCTGATGAGCTTCGCCAGCAGAACAGGAACACGTGATCGACTTCAGGTATTCACGACTAATTATGATCGCTTCATAGAAGCAGGAGCAGATGTCGCAGGGCTTCACCTAATAGATCGTTTCGTTGGCTCACTCGCACCTGTATTTAGGTCTTCTCGACTCGACATTGACATGCACTACAATCCACCAGGAATCCGTGGCGAACCTCGATACCTTGAAGGAGTCGCACGCTTTACAAAGTTACATGGTTCCTTGGACTGGATAAGCATAGAGGGGCAGATCCGGAAGATCGGACTTCCATTCGGCAGTGAGAAAATCGAACCTTACTTGACTGCTCCCGGATTGAATGCTGGTGAAGCATTGAACCTAATGATCTACCCCAATGAAACAAAGGATCGAGAAACGTCAGCATATCCTTACGTTGAACTCTTTCGCGATTTTGCTGCAGCGGTTTGTCGCCCAAATAGTACACTGATTTCGTTTGGTTACGGCTTTGGCGATGAACACATCAACCGTGTTATCGAAGATATGTTGACAATTCCTTCAGCCCATTTGGTCGTAATTGCTTATGGCGACCCGTTGGGTCGAATCATGCAAACCTATGAAAAACTTGGTCGCCATGCTCAAATCACACTTCTTATCGGCCCTCATTTAGGAGACCTACAAAAGCTGGTTGACAACTATATGCCGAAACCCGCAATTGATCGAACCGCATTTAAGATGACTGAACTGCTCAAAACGCGATGGGGTACTGCTCAAGCGGAATCTGCATCTAAAACTTCTGAACCGGACAAAGACGATGAGTGAAACACCTTTTGAACATGCAGGAAGTCTCCGTATTGGGACTGTTGACTTTGTCTCTCCTGATGAAATCAAAGTGTTGCTGGATATTGAGGCTCCGGATTCTGTTGCATTAAATGCAGGTTCTCCTCGACCATTCCCGCGGGTAAACGGTTATGTGTTAATTCCGGTCGATGAAAGCTACCTTGTTGGTCAAATCGAATGGCTAACCATCGAACGGTCTTCTTTCCCGAAACGGCGGGGGATGCAAGATTTTGGGTTGATAGATCTGCCTTACCCTCTTCGGAGAATGAGTTTGAACCCGCTCGGCACTCTTCGTAAAAAATCAAGCCCTACCTCAGAATACGTGTTTCGACGCGGTACCGAATCACTCCCTTCGATTGGTACTGGAGTCTTATTGCCAACCGAAATCCAACTTCGTTCAATTGTCGAGTCTGGAGAACGCCGAAGAGTAAAGATTGGCACCAGTCCTCTGGCTAGCCATGCTGAAGTATTTGTTGATCCTGACAGGATTTTCGGTCGTCATCTTGCGGTGCTGGGTAATACCGGTAGTGGGAAATCTTGTTCAGTGGCGGGACTGGTCCGCTGGTCTTTGGAACAGGCTCAAGAGAAAGCTCAATGTATACCAAACGCCAGATTTATTGTCCTTGATCCGAATGGTGAGTATTCGCAGGCCTTTGCAGATTCAAAACCTCCTGTAAAAGCGCGAATTTATCGGGTCGAGCCCAAAACTAATTCAGACGAAAAACCCCTACAGATTCCATTATGGTTCTGGAATAGTGCGGAGTGGTGTGCTTTTACGCAGGCGACTTCTCGAACACAGCGTCCTACATTAATTCAAGCACTGCGGACTGTGCGGGATGGACAAAACGATGTCGCCAAAAATGCAAGCCATGCGATGAGGCGTTTCTTGCGGACGCTTGTCGCAACGCTTCACATTGAAAAGAATTCCGGCAGTCCTTGGGGCGCATTCCCCCGCCCTAAGGCTTTTTGCGAAAAAATCGAACGCTGGAAGGTAAGTCTTGAATCAGAGTTACCACAGTTCGAAAGTGATGAATTAAAGGCTCTCCAAGAACTCATTAATACTATTGAACACCTCTGTGCTCCCCGCCGAGAACAATACCCAAACTACGACTTCACCAAACAGGAAGTCGAACGTCTGATAGAGATAGCTCGCTTAGCCCATTCACAGTTCGGTGGTGCGGAGACAGATACGCTACCTTTGGACGTTGATGCCCCTCATCCGTTCGACGGCGATTCACTACTGCGCGCAGTAGAAGCGACGGCAGAGATGCTCAATGTTGCCGAACACGCAGAAACTCTTATCATTCGAATACGGAGTCTCTTGGCCAACACTCGGATGAATGCCATCATGGGAAATGTAGCGGGCATAACACTAGAGCATTGGCTCACTGATTACATCGGAGCCAATGAAGCTGCAAATGGAACCCTTACGATATTAGACCTTTCGCTCGTTCCCACAGAGATTATTCACACGGTAACAGCCGTCGTAGCACGAATTGTGTTTGAGGCACTTCAGCGCTACCGAAGGTTGAATCACTCTTCCCTCCCGACAGTTATTGTCATGGAGGAAGCCCATACTTTCGTAAGGCGATATAAAGAAGACGCTGAGAACCAGAACGCAGCTTCAACTTGCTGTCAGGTTTTTGAAAGAATCGCTAGAGAAGGCCGCAAGTTTGGATTGGGTCTTGTCCTTTCATCTCAAAGACCGTCTGAGATCTCTCCAACGGTTCTTTCGCAATGCAATACCTTTCTTTTGCACAGGATCAGCAATGATCGTGATCAAGAACTGGTGCATCGTCTGGTGCCTGATAACCTAAAGGGACTTCTCCGTGAGCTCCCATCACTACCTTCGCAAAATGCAATTCTCTTGGGCTGGGCGTCAGAACTCCCGGTTCTTGTTCGAATGAATGATCTTCCAATAGAGCACCAGCCGCAATCTGCAGATCCAGACTTTTGGGATGTTTGGATAGGAAAAGACTCGAATGGGAAAGATGTTGAGCGGAAAATAAAATGGAAAGCGATCGCTGATGACTGGCAGGGCGTGACTAGAACGGACGTGCCTGACATTAATACTGAGGAAGCGGATGCTAACAACGACAATCCTTAATTTACATGCCCACACCCTCCGAACATAAAACCGTCCAAACGAGAATACTGACGTATGCGCAAAACGTTGGCTGGACCGTTGTGTCTCGTGAGGAAGCGGAAAAACGGAGGGGAGGCGGGGGTTTGATCTGGAGGTTCCACCAGAAAAACGTGCAAGGAACAGTTCCCTCTTCTTCGACGACCTGTTCAAAACCATGCTTCATGAACTAATGACCGGACATCGAAGGATAAATGAAATTGATTTTGAAAATGAATAAGAGAAACTGGTGCCTGCCTTGAGCCAAGTAAAAGGGACGGTAGCGGAACCTGAAATAAAATATAATGAATAGAGGACTTTATGATTACTAATCAACAAGCAAAATTGCTGCTGTCATCACCAAAGCATATTGTAGAAAATGATAGAAAAATCGAAACAAAAAAATTTGACCAGCCTACTTTGTGGGATATGCGCTTCCTTTTGATTGGAGAATATAAAAGTGATGTATTTGAATTTCTTTGGGAAATATGGCAAAGCCCGAAGAACACAATCAAAATGAGCCTGCATCATCAAGACAATGAAACAAAAATGGGGTTATTTAGAGTTGATTATAACAGCGGTCACAATAATCCTCATGAATTAACTGACAATGTGCCGGACAAATTTCACCCTTATATAAGCAAACACTTTTCAATCAACGAACATCATGTTCATTACCATGTTGAAGGCTATACTTCATTGGCATGGGCTTTGCCAATTACAGATGATGCCTTTATTCACAAGGATATGACCGGACAAAATATTGTTGAGATCGTTGAGGAATTCGCTAAAACAATAAATTTACAAACGCAATTACTTATCAATAGAAGGCTGTTATGATTGATATAAACAAACTTATTGATGAATATTATCAATGGCTAAAAAGCCGGACAGATCTGTTTACAAATCCAGATACCGGATGGACACAAATCAGCACTCCATTTTCCGGTTTGTTTAATGATCCGATAGAAATCTATGCTAAAAGCATCAATGACAAAATTTTATTATCTGATGACGGTCTGACCTTTCGCAATTTGGATTTATTGGGAGCACCCGCAACCCGATCCCATAAACGGAAAGAGATATTAAATAAAATCCTTTTAAATTACGGTGTTCGAATAGAAAATAATGAACTAGTGGTTGAAGCAACAGAAAAAGATTTCCCACAAAAGAAACACAATTTGATTTCAACAATAGGTGAAATAAGCGATATGTTTATGCTAGCCAAACATACCGTTGCTTCTGTTTTCAAAGAAGATGTTCAAAATTATCTCGAAGAACAGAACATAATTTACACACCCCAATTTATAGCAAGAGGTGCAACCGGACTGGAATTTACATTTGATTTCCATATTGCACATAGAAAACGGGAAATAGTGCTTAAAACATTCAATATCTTGAATACATTTAACCTCCCCCATTTTCTTTTTACATGGGATGACATTAAAGAAGCGAGAGAAAAAATAACCGGAAAGACTATCACTGGTTTAGCAATAGTTAACGATACGCAACGCACCATTAAAACCGAATTGCTGGATGCAATAAAAGCAAAAAATGCTGACTTTATTTTATGGTCAGAAAAAGACAAACCTGAAAACAAAGAAAAACTTGCTGCTTAACTATGCCCACACCCTCCGAACATAAAACCGTTCAAGCAAGAATACTGACGTATGCGCAAAACGTTGGCTGGACCGTTGTGTCTCGTGAGGAGGCTGAGAAAAGGAGGGGAGATGGTTTGTCCCTGTTCTTCGACGACCTGCTCGATACCAAGGTTCGGGAGTTCAATCCACGCTACGCCGAGGCGGAGGGCGCATTGCTTGGGCAGTTCCGGCATCTGCATGCGGATATTTACGGCAACCGTGAGTTCGTGGAGCATTTGCGCAACCGGGGGAAGTTCTTCGATCATGAGGAGAAGCGCGAGCGGGACCTGATCCTCATTGATTACGACGATCCTTCGAGAAATGTGTACGAAGTCACTGAGGAGTGGGCATTTCATAACGGGCATTACGGCACCCGGGAGGATATTGTTTTTCTCATCAACGGCATTCCGGTGCTGGTGATAGAATGCAAGAACGCCAATAAGGACGAGGCGATTGCGCTTGGGATCGATCAGATTCGCCGTTATCATAGGGAGACACCCGAGCTGTTCGTGCCGCAGCAGGTCTTCACCGCTACTGATGCCATCGGTTTCTCGTACGGAGTGAGCTGGAACACGGTACGTCGAAATATTTTTGACTGGAAGGGCGAAGAGATCGGCAAACTGGAGGCGAAGGTAAAAAGCTTTTGCGCCATCCCTCAGGTGTTGTCTTTTCTGAAAGAGTACATCGTCTTTGCCGAAAAGGACGAAGAGTTGAACAAGTACATCTTGCGCCAGCACCAGACCGGTGCGGTAGAGGCATCCGTCAATCGGGCTCTTGATCCCTTACGTTCCCGCGGCCTTGTCTGGCACACCCAGGGCAGCGGCAAGACCTTCACCATGATCAAAGCTGCTGAAAAACTTTTCCGTGCACCCGAAGCTGACAAGCCGACCATCCTCCTGATGATCGACCGGAACGAACTGGAAGACCAGATGCTCAAGAACCTCGCCGCACTCGGTCTGGGAAACCTTGAACATGCAAGCAGCATCGCCCGGCTCAACAAGCTCCTGAAAGATGACTACCGCGGCATCATTGTGACGATGATCCACAAGTTTCGCGATATGCCTGCCAATATCAACAAACGGTCAAACATCTATGTCCTGATCGACGAGGCCCACCGCACGACCGGCGGCGATCTCGGCAATTACCTTATGGCCGGTCTGCCCAATGCCACTTTTATCGGCTATACCGGCACGCCGGTTGATAAAACCGTCTACGGTAAAGGCACCTTCAAGACATTCGGCTGCGAGGATGACGCCGGGTATCTCCACAAATACTCCATTGCAAACAGCATCGAGGACGGCACCACGCTGCCGCTCTACTACCAGCTTGCCCCGAACGACATGCTCGTTCCGCACGAAACGCTGGATGCAGAGTTCCTCACCCTTGCCGAAGCCGAGGGTGTGGCCGATATAGACGAACTGAACAAGATCCTCGACCGTGCGGTGAACCTGAAAAACTTCTTGAAAGGAAAACAGCGGATCGAGAAAGTAGCGCAGTTCTTAGCCGGGCATTACCTTGCCAACGTCGAACCGCTTGGCTACAAGGCTTTCCTCGTCGGCGTCGACCGCGAAGCATGCGCCCTGTACAAGCAAGCGCTCGACGGGTTCTTGCCATCCGATTATTCAAAGGTTGTCTACACCGGCAATAACAACGACTCTGTCCTGCTCAAGAAATTCCACCTCAATCCGAAAAAAGAGCGGGAGATTCGCAAAAACTTCGGCAAGCTTGACCGGCAGCCTAAAATTCTCATCGTCACGGAAAAACTCCTTACCGGATTCGATGCGCCCGTGCTTTACGCCATGTACCTCGACAAGCCGATGCGCGACCATACACTTTTGCAGGCAATCGCACGGGTCAACCGACCCTACGAAAACGAAACGCAGGAAATGGTCAAACCCCACGGCTTTGTGCTCGATTTTGTCGGTATCTTCGACAAGCTTGAAAAAGCTCTTGCCTTCGACAGCAAGGAGATCAACGCAATCGTCAAGGATATCAAGCTCCTGAAGATGCTTTTCAAAAACAAGATGGAAAGCATCGCGCCGGACTACCGTCGCCTGATCGAGAGCAACTTCAACGACAAAGATGTCGATAACCTTATCGAGCACTTTCGCGATCCGGAACGGCGCAAAGCGTTTTTCAAGGAGTACAAGGAGATCGAGATGCTCTACGAGATCATCTCGCCGGATGCATTTCTCAGGCCCTTTATAGAGAACTATGCGACGCTTTCTGCCACCTATGATGTTGTCCGCAAGGCTTATGCGAAGCATATCCAGGTCGATCGCGATTTCCAGCGGAAAACCAGCCAGTTAGTGCAGGAGCAGGTCGGTACTTACGGTATCGGGCAGTTGCAAGGTATAGTCAAGATAGACTCGGATGCAATTGAAATCATCAAAGGCCGGGCTGGAGGAGATGCAACAAAAGTGATCAATCTCATCAAGAGCATCGAGAGAATTGCAGAGGAACAAAGTGACGATCCGTTCCTTATCGCCATGGTGGCAAGGGCACAGGCCGTACAGGAAAATTTCGAGAATCGCCAGACAACAACGTCCGAAGCTCTGGAAAAATTGATGCAGGAGATCGAAACCAACGAGGAACGAAAACGGGAACAGGCCGAAAAGGGATTCGATGGTCTGACCTTTTTCGTGTATCGGACACTGCTTGACGAAAAGATAGAAAATGCCGAAGAGGTCAGCCGACAGATCAAGGCGGTATTCGTGGAATTTCCGAACTGGCGAAAAAGCGAGAAGTCAATGCGTGAGCTTCGCAAAAAGATCACGTTTACCATCTTCACTCAAACAGACGACCTCGACCGGGTAACGGCTATCGTGGACTATCTGTTCCGTCTTCTGGAACAAGCAAAGCGGATCTAAGCCATGACTATTGTGAGCTCAAAGAATCGTTTCAAGCTACGCGTTCGCGATTGGGCCGAAAAGCTTGACGTCAGGGTTGTGTGGCTTGGTGTCCGTCCCATGAAATACAAGTGGGCCTCCTGCTCTACGGAGGGTCATCTTAATTTCAACTCGGAATTGCTCGATATGGACGAACGGGTTTGGGACTACGTTATCGTCCATGAATTGCTGCACTTCTTCGTGCCCAACCACGGAATACTCTGGAAAAGCCTCATGCGCGCTCATCTGGGCGAGTATGAACCCTATGAAGCCGAGTTAAAGAAAATGGCTCAGGACAAAGAGTTGTAGAGGCTGCGCTAAGGAGGAGTAGGGGACATCCTATAGTGAAAGTTCCAAAAACAATTTACTGACATTCAAAAATAATCCCGCCAAGTGCTTCGAAAAGCCTGTTCTAGAGCGGCGGGTTGCTCACTATTGCAGAATCTCGTACCTTATCGTTATGGGTATGCGACATGCTGATGAACGGCTGTCAAGCATCCTTTGTCCAGATTCCGGGATTCGAGTGAGAGGCCCAAATAGTCCCCCACGAGGTCATCGCCTCAACGTTCTTCCAAGGGCTACTCCCGCCGAATCGCTGCTCACACAGCCGTTTGTCAGCAATTGTTCAGTCTCTCATAGGTAAACATTTCCTTGTTTTTCATCATCGTCCAGGCGATCACCAGCAGCTTCGCAGCCAGTTTGACCCGGAGAATTTCCACGATCCCTTGTTCTCTTTCTCGTCCCTGTAGCTTTCGTGCAAACCAGCATCGGAAAAAGGTATTGCGTGATCCAGCCACCAGTGCTGCCTGACAAAGCGCATAGCGCAGTGCAGAGTTACCTCTCTTGGAAATCACCGGTGTAGCTTTCAAAGCCGGCCGTCCACTGCGAGACGCGCTCAGATCAAGACCGGCAAGTTTGATGACCTGTTTTGCCGTATCAAACCGATAGGGATTACCAAGAGCGGCAAGAATGGTCGCTGAAATCGCAGGGCCGATACCCGGAATGCTCAGCAGACAAGGATACTCTTCAAATCCTGAGCACAATGCAGCAATCTGTTGGTCAAGACCCTTGATGATCTTGCGCAGATGGAATAACTGATCGACGAGCACCTTCCCTTCGTAGAGAGGTGCGTTACCGGCCTGACAACCGATGGACGTTCGGGCACATTGCCAGATACGAAACAGATGCTCTTCCTGCCGCTTTCCTTTGTACACGATGGCAACTTTTTCAAAGAACGATTCATAATCCCATGTGGCAATCTGCTCGGGAGAGCAACAGGCACCGATAACTGCTAACGAGTCCTGCTGGCAGGTCGTGATAAACTGATCCATTTCAGGAAAGAACTGTGCCAACAGGTTGTTCCTGATACGAGTCTTGACGCGATGCTCCTCCTTTTTGAGGGTATGCTTTACATGGAGCAACTCCCGTAGCTCTCGAATGGCAGGTGAAGGGAACTCATAGAACTGACATTTGCCCTGAGCGATCAGATCAGCAATATTGGCTGCATCTTTACGGTCATGCTTGTCCCAACGCCCATCGAGCAGTTCCCGATTCTGTTTGACTGCAACGCCGGATACCTGCACCACCTGCAAACCCTGCTGCACCAGGTGGTCGGCCAATGGTTTGTGATAGTTTGCTGTGGGCTCTATGCCGATAACTACCTGTTGCAGCTGTTGCTGCAAACGCACTGTTTCTGTTCTGGAGAGCAACAGTTCAAAACCCTCTCTACTGTTCGGAAAGGTGAACTGCTTGCACAACGTCTTTCCTGTAGCGGTGCCGAAGAATGCATGGTGCTTTTCCTTGGCAATGTCGATTCCCACGATCAGGTGTGTTTCTGAACCCCTGATACCGGTGCGCAATTTCCGGTATGCTGCCAGTCTTTCAGCTTCCGTTTGCATGACATCCTCCTTTGCTACGGGTTACACAAATGTGTTCTCCCTTTCTTCTACCTCAGGATGTTTGCAATAGTGCCTTGCTCAACGCAACTATTATATAACGTTCTTCCGTAACCCCAATAAGTCACAAAAAACTTTTATACACATATGATACAGAGAAATATCGGTCAAGCTGCATAGCCAGTGTGATAACGGTCATTGTTTTGCGATCAAGGAGTAGAATCGGTCAACTTACATACCTGAGAAAAGAATCTGCCAGAAATGGTAGAGAGGGACGCTCTTCAATAAGTGAAAATGTGTGTTTGGCTGACAAAGGGGCGGAAACACCAATTACACTAAACTATTGCTTGAGTGTACATTTCTTTGTTTTTACTCTGTTTTGTGCAATATTGTAGTTGTACTTCAATATTGCGCGATTATGATTTCTCGTCACCTTACATCAACGTTGTATTCCCGTGCCAAGGATTACCCGGTGGTTACCATAACCGGGCCAAGGCAATCCGGGAAAACAACACTCTGCAGAAATGCGTTTCCAGAAAAGCCATACAGTAATCTGGAACGTCCCGATATCAGGGATTTTGCCATACATGATCCTTCCGGCTACCTGGCGCAGTTCCCTGATGGTGCAATCCTCGATGAGATTCAGCGTGTTCCGGATTTGCTGTCATGGATACAGGCAAGGGTTGACGAAAATCGTCGTACAGGTGAATTTATTTTAACCGGAAGTCATCATTTTGACATACGTCAGCGTATCAGCCAGTCTCTTGCCGGTCGAACGGCGCTGCTAAACCTCCTGCCACTGTCTATAAGCGAATTAAAAGAAGCGGGCAAACCGATTGAAGTTGACCGGCTTTTGCATGCTGGTGGTTACCCCCGTATACATGCGGATAATCTTGAGCCTTCAGTGATGCTCGGTGATTATTTCGCGACATATGTCGAGCGCGACTTGCGTGAATTGGTTCAGCTACGGCATGTCCGGGAGTTCGAGCGTTTTGTCAGGCTGGCAGCGGGGAGGGTCGGACAGTTGCTTAATCTGCATAGCCTTGCTTCCGATGTAGGAGTTTCAAGCCATACGGCAAAAGCATGGCTTGCTTTGTTGGAAGCTTCTTTTGTTGTTTTTGTACTGCCTCCCTGGTTTGCAAATGTTGGCAAGCGGCTTACCAAATCGCCGAAGCTCTATTTTTACGATGTGGGGTTGGCAGCCTGGCTGATCGGGATTACCAGGGAATCTCATCTCGCAACTCATCCTTTACGAGGACTGTTGTTTGAAAATCTTGTGGTTCTGGAAATGCTCAAAGCTCGAATCAATTCGGGGTTGGGCGCTAATCTGCATTTTTACCGGGACAGTAGCGGGCTGGAAGTCGATCTTCTTCTGGAGAGCGGTAATGACATTGTTCTTGCGGAAATTAAATCCACGCAAACCATCAATACTGAATTGTTCAGACCATTGAAAAAAACAGCAGTGATACTTGGGAATCGTGTTACGGAAAAGTATCTGGTCTATGGTGGAAAGGAGAGACAAGAAAGGAGTGAATCGCAAGTGGTAAGTTATCTGGATGCAGGCGAAGTCAGCTTACTCGAATAATTCGCGGTTAGGGGCGCCTCTTTTAATTTGCTGCGCACCATGATTACGTGTCGTTGGTCGGTGCTCGAAATCCTCATGTACTCTCTTGTACACTCCGGTATCTCCGGCTCCGTCCGCCTTGTAGCGCTCACGACAATCAATAGAGGTGCCTTTCAATACATGATGCGGTCAGTGTCTGCGTAATTCCGGTTACAATGGGATGGGGAAAATACAAACAACACTGCAACAATTGTCCGGCTTGGCTATATTACAGAACAAAAAAAATGATACGAAGCTGAGGCCGTGATCCGATGAAGATACTGTACCGTTACATACTGAAAGAACATATCGGTCCTTTGGTTTTTTCGCTGCTTACCATTCTTTTCGTTTTAACGCTCCAGTTCATCACCCGCTTTTTTGACAGTTTTGTCGGCAAGGGGATCGAGCCGTTCGTTATCGTCGAGCTGATCGTCCTTCAGATTGCCTGGATCGTTTCGCTTGCCGTTCCCATGGCGATTCTGATTGCAACTCTGGTCGCATTCGGCAATCTGACGAACAGCTCTGAAATGACTGTCATGAGGGCCGGGGGGTTATCGCTTTACAGGCTGATCGTTCCGGTTCTGCTGGCAGGCGCTTTTCTGGCTTTTCTGATGGAGCGGTTCAACAACATTGTTCTTCCGGAAGCAAACTATCAGGCGAAACTGCTGTTAAGGGATATAACGAAAGCCAAGCCCAGTTTCGGCCTTACTGAAAACGCTTTTTCAGGTCTTGTTGACGGTTATTCAATTCTGGTCAGGGAGACAGGGGAAAATGCCGATACCCTCAAAGGTATAACGATTTATGAAACAAAAGACGACGGCGAGAGAACAGTCATTACGGCGGAGAAGGGAAATATAGCGTTTACAGAGGATTCTCATTACCTGATATTAACGCTGCTCGAAGGCGAGTTACATGAGCTTCGCGGCGGTGCGGAAAAGGAGTACAGGATCATGAGGTTCGACAAGCATCGTTATGTTTTTGCCTCCACCGGGTACGGCTTCGAGCGCAGTGACGGGAGTGAGATACGCAGGGGCGACAGGGAACTGTCAGCGGGACAGCTCTATGCAATGGGCAGGGAATTTCGGAAGCGCGAGAATGAAGCTGTGAAGCATATCGGTGACATGATCGCGCGCGAACAGGAGACCGTTAACTTGATCAGTTCATCGTCCGGGCCGGTTGCTTCATCCGGAGCAAAATATACCAATGCAAGGAAAGCAAAAGCTTTGAGCCAGGTCGATAAAATGCTTGTGCGTCTCGACAGGGAAATCGAGCATATGGAGCGAAGCAGGGACATGCATAACAAGTACATGGTCGAGTTTCACAAGAAGTATGCGCTATCTTTTGCCTGTTTTATTTTTGTTCTGGTCGGAGCGCCCCTGGGTGTTCTTGCAAAGCGCGGAGGGTTCGGGGTTGGAGCCGGTTTATCCCTGATATTTTTTGTGCTTTACTGGTTTCTGCTCATCCTCGGAGAAAAACTTTCCGACAGGGGATTGCTTGATCCCGGAATTTCGAT
>JAKSDB010000296.1 GCA_022360415.1 Chlorobiales bacterium | reverse complement strand
GGCACCTTTAGAATAGCCCTTTTGCCCAATTTCTGCGTCGTGTTCAGACTTCCGATGCTCACGTATTCATACATACGCTCCGCTTCGGCTTCTGATCACTCCTTGAACTTGAACAAAATGCCTTATTCTCAAGGCGCCTTTTCGGGGAATCCTTGTTTATCGTGCAACAACCATCTTCCTGTTATTTTTTGTGAGACACTATTTTATTACGTTTTATGATGCACTGACATTTGTTACCATTTGATTGATTTAACCTGCATTATTCATGCCCAACAATCAACCAGAAAAACTTTCAGGTGCATCGCTCGATATCGCCGCCGAGAACCTCAGGCGTTTGAAGCAGCTTTTCCCTTCCGTTTTCACCGAAACCGTTGACGACAACGGCATCCCAACGGAATCTATCGATTTTGAAAAACTCAAAGCCGAACTCGGCACGTTCAGCGACCTGTTTGAGTCGCGCCGGGAGCGCTACGGCATGGACTGGCCGGGGAAAAAGGAAGCGCTCCGGCTGATTCAGCAGCGAAGCCATGCCACGCTGAAGCCCTGCCGGGAGGAGTCGGTGGATTTCGATACCACAGGTAATCTGTTTATTGAAGGCGACAATCTCGAAGTGCTCAAGCTGCTCCAGACGAGCTATTACGGCCGGGTGAAAATGATCTATATCGACCCGCCCTACAATACCGGCAACGAGTTTATCTACCCGGACAACTACAGCGAAAGCCTCGACACTTACCTCGAATATGCTGGCCTGAAGGATTCAGAAGGCCGGAAGTTCAGCACCAACTCGCCCAACGAGGGTCGTTTCCACACCAAATGGCTGAACATGATGTACCCCCGCCTCTATCTGGCGAGAAATCTCCTGCGCGACGACGGTGTAATCTTCATCAGCATCGACGATAACGAGGTGAGCAATCTAAGGAAGATGTGCGATGAGATTTTCGGGGAGGAGAATCAGCTAGGGGCATTCGTATGGAAAAGAAGGCAAAACCCTGATAGCAGAAATCAATCAAATGTTTCAATCGATCATGAGTATGTAGTTGCTTATTCAAAAACCCCATCTTCCCAACTGCATGGAACCTTAATTGATACGTCCAAATATCAAAATCCAGATAACGATCCGAGAGGTCCTTGGGCAAGCATTGATTTGTCAGGTTTAGCAACAAAAGAGCAACGACCAAATTTACATTTCGATATTGTTGACCCGACAACCCGGGTTTCTTATTCTCCTAACCCAAACAGAGGTTGGTCAAAAAGTCCTCAGGTGGTCAACAAAATGATTGCTGAGGGTCGAATTCTATTCCCAAAAAGCCCGGATGGTCGTCCCAGAGAAAAAAAATTTCTCAAAGATCTCAAATCTAATATCACAGGGTTTTCGTCATGGCTTAATAGCAACAGTGTTGGCTTTACAACAAATGGAACACGTGAAGTCACAAAATTATTCAGCAATAAGACATTTGATTTTCCTAAACCTTCCAGTTTAATCGGGCTGTTGCTTCAACAGTCAACTGACGCAAATGACATTATCCTCGACTTCTTCGCGGGCTCTGCGACCACAGCACATGCCGTCCTGGAACTGAACAAGCAGGACAACGGCAGCCGGAAATTCATTCTTGTCCAGCTTCCCGAACCCTGTTCTCCAGACAGCGAAGCCTTCAAGGCGGGCTACAGAACCATCGCCGATATCGGCAAGGAGCGTATCCGGCGGGTGATCGAGAAGCTCGGAACTGAAGAGGAGGGCAGGCTCGATCTTGATGAATCATCCTCACAGGGTCGCGGCTTCAAAGTGCTCAAACTCGGCCGTTCCAATTTCAGAAAATGGCAATATCTCGATCCGTCCATCTCCCCGGAAGAGATCCTCGAAGAGCTTCGGCTGCATGTAGACCATATAGACCCAAACGCATCGGCTGAAGACCTTCTCTATGAAATCCTGCTCAAGGCCGGCCTGACGCTCGTCGAACCGGTTGAAACAGTGACGCTTGCCGGAAGCCGGCTGTTTTCCGTTGCCGGGGGCGAACTGCTGGTCTCACTCGAAGACCGGATGACAAAGGAACTGATAGACGCGGTCGTCGAGGCCGAACCGAAACAGTTCATCTGCCTCGACGCGGCCTTCCACGGCAACGACCAGCTCAAGGCCAACACAGTGCAGGCGTTCAACGCCCGCAACATGCAGGAGGAACAGGCCGATCATATCCTTTTCAGAACCGTGTGAGAATCGCTTATGGCAAACGAAGAAACAGACCGGCAGGAAAGCTTGTTCCTTCTCTATACTACGGGAGATGGAAAAGCGGCAATCGAAGTCCGGCTGGAACATGACACCGTCTGGCTCACGCAGGCGGCGATGGCCGAACTGTTCCGGACAACCAAGCAGAACATCAGCCTGCATCTGAAAAACATTTTTCAGGAGGGAGAATTACTTGAAAATTCAGTTGTCAAGGAAAACTTGACAACTGCCGTCGACGGCAAGAGCTACCGGATAAAGAGCTACAATCTTGAAGCGATTCTCGCCGTCGGCTACCGCGTTCGTTCTCATCGGGGCACGCAGTTCCGCATGTGGGCCACCGAAAGGCTGAACGAATTTCTGGTGAAAGGATTCACCCTCGACGATGAGCGGCTGAAATCCGGCCGGAACATCGGTTCCGACTATTTCGACGAGCTGCTTGAACGAATACGTGATATCCGGGCGAGTGAAAAACGGTTTTATCAGAAAATCCGCGACATCTACAAGCTGGCGGTCGATTACGATCCGAAATCGGAGGAAACTCTCGAATTCTTCAGGATCGTTCAGAACAAACTGCATTTCGCCATTTCCGGAAAAACCGCTGCGGAACTTGTCGCAGAACGGGCCGACGCAGCGAAACCGAACATGGGATTGACGTCCTGGAAAGGCGACAAGGTCAGAAAAAGCGATGTCACCGTTGCCAAGAACTACCTCAACGAAGAGGAAATCAAGTCCCTGAACCGGATTGTCACCATGTATCTTGATTACGCCGAAGACCAGGCACAACGTCACCGGCAGGTATTCATGCGCGACTGGAGAATGAAACTCGATGCATTTCTGCAGTTCAACGAGCGGGAAATCCTCGGCAATTCGGGAAAAATCGCCAAACGTGTTGCAGATGCTCTTGCTATAGAGCAGTATGAACAGTTCTCCAGCAACCGGCTGCAACAGGAGGCCGAAGCGGAAAACCTCGCTGACGACCATGAATTGAGAGCGATGGAAAACCGGCTGAAAAAACGCAGGAAAAATCAATGAAACTCAAGTTCGATGCGGGCCTCGGCTATCAGATCGAGGCCATAAAGAGTGTCACCGACCTCTTCGAGGGCATGCCTGCGGAGGATATCGGATTCCGGCTCGATCCCGGCATACTTCCGGGCGGCATCTACAACGATCTCGGTGTCGGTAACAGCCTCATGCTGCCGCAAAGCGAAATCCTCGAAAATCTGCACAAGGTGCAGGCCCGCAACAACGTGCCGAAGTCCCGGACGTTGGTCGAGGAGAGCGCACCGTACGATTTTCCGAATTTCTCCGTGGAGATGGAGACGGGAACCGGGAAAACTTACGTTTATCTGCGCACCATCTTCGAACTGAACAAGCGTTACGGGTTCAGAAAGTTCATCATCGTCGTTCCGTCGGTGGCCATCAGGGAAGGGGTCACCAGCTCCATCCGGCTCATGCGGGAGCATTTCAGGGCGTTTTATGACAATATTCCCTTCGACCACTTCGTGTACCGGTCGAAAGACCTGAGCCGTGTACGGCAGTTTGCGGTGAACAACGAGGTTCAGATCATGATCATCAACATCCAGGCGTTCCAGAAGGATGCCGGGGAGGAATACGACACTCTCGATGAAGCGCAAAGAAAACGGCTGAACGTCATCCACCAGGAACAGGACAGAATGTCAGGCCGCCGCCCGATCGAGTATGTGCAGGCGACCAATCCGGTGCTGATTATCGATGAACCGCAAAGCGTCGATAACACCCCGAAATCCCAACGGGCGATTCGCAACCTCAATCCGCTTTTCTGCCTTCGCTACTCGGCAACGCACGCCAATCCCTACAACCTGCTTTACCAGCTCGATCCTGTCCGGGCCTATGACCTGCGCCTCGTCAAGCAGATCGAGGTGATCGACGCCAGTGGCGGCAAGGATTACAACCAGACCTACGTGAGACTCGATGCTGTCGGGTACTGGCCGAAAACCGCCACGATACCACAGGCGAAAGTGACCATCTTCCACGATACGCCGAACGGCACGAAAGAAAAACAGGTTACGATCAAGCACGGCGCCAATCTTGCGAAGCACACCAACCGTCCGGATTACGACGGGTATCTGGTGACCAGCATCAACGCCGAGCCGGACAACGAGTATGTGGAATTTCGTAACGGTATCACCATCGAACTCTCCGCTGAATCGGGCGGCATGACTGATGAACGGATCAAAAGCCAGATCGAGCAGACCGTCGACGCCCATTTCGCCAAAGAAAAAAAGCTCAGTGAAAAAGGCATCAAAGTGCTCTCGCTCTTCTTCATTGATCATGTCGCAAGTTACCGCTCATACGACGACGAAGGCAATCCCGTCAAGGGAAAAATCGCCCACTGGTTCGAAGAAGCCTATACGGCGGCAATTCGTAAACCGATGTATGAGGGACTCCTGCCATACAGGGCTGACGAG
>JAKSDB010000291.1 GCA_022360415.1 Chlorobiales bacterium | reverse complement strand
TCGTTCTCCGGTATCAATCTTTAGGGAACCTCTAACGGGATTAAGATTCTGCCCAATGCTTGTTGCTCTCTCGGCTGTTCTGGTTTTTGTCGCGGTGGTTACTCTGCTTGTCGCCCTGGTGAGTGCTGCTGCCGGCAAGCTGCTGCCGCAGGGAAAGGTCGTGATTACCATCAATGACGATCATGAGAGCGCTCTGTCGGTCAGTGCCGGGCGCAGTTTGCTGTCCACCCTTTCCGATGAAAAGATTTTCATTCCTTCCGCGTGCGGAGGAGGAGGTACCTGCGGCATGTGCAAATGCCGGATTACCGAAGGCGGCGGGCAGGTACTGCCAACCGAGCTGAACCACATTTCACGTTCGGAGGTCAAGCAGGATGTCCGTCTTTCCTGTCAGGTGAAGGTCAGAGAGGAGATGAAAATATATGTTCCCGAAGAGATTTTCAACATCCGCCAGTGGGAGTGCACCGTTCGTTCCAACCGCAGTGTTGCAACGTTTATCAAGGAACTTGTGCTCGAGCTTCCTGAAAAGGAGAAGCTCGAATTCAAAGCCGGGGGATATATCCAGATCGATATTCCCGAATACCGGAACATACGGTTTTCAGATTTCGATATCGGCAAGGAGTACCGGGATGACTGGGACAGGTTCAGGATGTGGCAGCTTGCAAGCCGCAACGATCAGGCAACCTTCAGGGCTTATTCCATGGCCAATCATCCTGCCGAGGGCAATATCATCATACTCAACGTTCGCGTTGCCACACCTCCTCCGGAGCTGTGGCAGAGCGCACCCCCCGGTGTAGGTTCTTCCTATATCTTCAATCTCAAGCCGGGTGACAAGGCGCGTGTTTCAGGGCCATACGGTGAGTTTTTCATCAGGGATTCCGACAGGGAAATGGTTTATATCGGTGGAGGTGCGGGAATGGCGCCTATGCGTTCACACATCTTCCACCTTTTCAGGACAGTAAAAACAAGCCGGAAGGTTTCTTTCTGGTACGGTGCGCGTTCCCGTAAGGAAATGTTTTACGATAAAGAGTTCAGGGCCATAGCCGAAGAGTTTCCCAACTTTACGTACCATGTGGCGCTTTCGGAACCGCTCCCGGGAGACAACTGGGACGGGTTAACAGGTTTTATTCACAACGTTCTTTATGAGAGCTACCTCAAGAATCATGAAGAGCCCGAGGAGATAGAATACTACATGTGCGGCCCGCCGGTTATGATTTCGGCTGTTGACAAGATGCTCTACAGCCTGGGGGTTGAGAAGGAGATGATATCGTACGATGAGTTTTCTTAGGGGTGCCGCTTTGGGGGAGTATAGGACTATGTGATTTTCGACTCTTGCCGGCTTTTTGATTACTGCTGTTTCAAAGCTTTGGGTACAATCACCACGGGGATGCCGGAGTCTTTTACCACTCCCGAGCAGACGGAACCGACAAAAAACTGATAGAGGGTTTTGTGACCGTGCGAGCCAAGAATAATAAAGTCGGCACGTTCTTTTTCTGCCTGCTCCAGAATGGCTTCGATAATATTTCCGTGTATAATCGAGAACGAGGTTTCTATGCTGTCGTTATTGAGGGTGTCGGCAATATTCTGCAATGTTTTGAAGTTCTTGTCGTGCAGTATCGGTACTGTGTTGCCTGCTTCGGACGAGTCAGGCTCGCGGTAGTATTTCTCTGGCGGTTTATAACGGGGTTCGATCGTGGGATTGAATTCGATTTCCTGCTTTTCTTCGGGAAGAACGTGCAGCAGGGAGACTGTCGCCGAAGAGAGTTCGGCAAGTTTTCGCGTGATTGCAATCACACTATTCGTCACGCTTGATAAATCGAGAGCGGCAAGTATTTTCATGATCGCTCCTTCCTGAGGCTGGTTGTTCAGGTTTTTTTCCTTTTTCCGGCAGACAAAATCTTTTCCGCCCGCAGTTGTTCTGTGGGCTCATTGACGTTTTGCAGGCTTTGGGGGTCCTTTACTGAAAGGTAATGAATGGGGAAATCTTCAAGAAACACAAGACGGGAAACAAGCACGTTTTTTCCGGAACCGGAAAAAACGCAAAACGCGACTTCAAGAGCATGAAATACAACACCTGCCTTCCGGCTTATGCGGATTGTTGGTTTCTGTGCTCCGTTCGCCTCGTAGCGCTCGCGACAATTTTTATAGAGGTACCCTTATACCTGAGGCTGACTGCGCTGAACCTGCTGCTGAATCAGAAGGAAAAGTGCTGCCACAACTCCGGGAACCCAGAATAGAAGCGTTAAAAGCCCTACGAGCATAATTGTTCCGACTTCTCTGTCGAGTACGGCTGCAGGCGGACAGATGATGGCAAGTATCCATTTACGAATCTCTATCATGGTATTCTCCGTATTAGTGGTTATTTTTCCCAAAATTTACTATTTCTCGATTCAACAAGCAATGGTAAATGCGTTAATTTCATTGGAATAGCATGTGGAAATATCTGCTTTCTTGCATATTATCGGTAAAATTTTAAATTACTACCCCCCGGTCATGGACATTAGACACGCTCATTGATCATATTCAGAGGTATCGATTCTGGATTTTTAACATAAACATGAAATAGCTTGCATAAGAAATTTCATCCTGAGGTGGTTTCGGATGATTTTAAGGAGGTGCTTGAGGAGCCGAATTTTAATAATCCGAACACCTCACCAGACCCGCCAAGCCCCTACGCGGACCTTGAAAAAAGGTATCGAAAGAACAAATTCAACAAGAAAAAGAACTGCTATCCTGAGCTTTTCGGCACTCAGGGACTGGATTTGTCCGGACGGTCGAGCATTTCGGGAAACAAGATCAGGAAAAAAAAGGCGACAAAACCAAAAAGGAAGCCATCGTCCAAAACCGGCAGACTCAGGCAGGGGAAGAGGCAGAGTCCAAAAGCCTGAGAAAACAGCAATGCATGCATCTGCACGGTGCGGCTGAAAACAAATGGTTCTATTTGAATTCATCTCTCAATACTGTTAGCTTTTCAGGGTAAGAGGTATTGCCACTCATAAATATCCGCAACATGTTGCTTATCAATCGTTTTATCGGCCTTATTGAAGACCATGCCGAATCACTTTCCCTCAAATGGGTTGAGGAGGTTCGTTCCAATCCACTTACCGGCGGTTATGCGAAGTGTACCAAAAAAGAGCTTCACGATATTGTTTTTGATCGTTTCAGGAGGCTTGGAAAATGGGTTGCCAAACAGGAAAATATCGACAAGGAAATCGCCCTGAGTTTCCGTGAAGTGGGCGAGTCACGTGCTAAGGCCGGTATAAAGTCCAGTGAAATGGTGTATTCGCTTATTCTCGAGCGGGACATGCTGTTCAAATATATCAAAGACCAGGGTATCGTTACCGAAGGTATCGACCTTAACCGGGCTCTTCAATTCGGTGAACAGCTCAACTATTTTTACGACAAGGCTATTTATTTTGCTCTTGTTGGCTATGAGCGGTTCGCCTCTTCCGGGAAGGGTGCCGGTGAAGACAATGAGTTTGAGAAAACGCTCCAGGGATTCAAACGCTGGCTTATCCGGGAGTGATCTCTTTTCAATATCATATTTTCAGGGGCTCACGGGGCCCCTTTTTATGTTGCGGCGACTTCTGGAAATACATGCTCACCGGGGTGCCCGCTCCTTTTTTCCGGAAAACACCATCGATGCTTTCCTGAAAGCTGTTGAGCTGGGAGTGAATGCAATCGAACTTGATCTCTGCATTTGTGGAGATAACAGTGTGGTCGTTTCTCACGATCCGTATATGCAGGCGGGATTATGCGCTGCGCCGGACGGCAGGGTGCTGACGAAAAGGGATGAAGCACGGTACCTGCTTTATAACATGAAGTATGCCGATATCGCACGCTTCGACTGCGGTCGGCCCTCTGCAAAGTTTCCCGGCCAACAAAAGATCAGGGCGGTAAAGCCTCTGCTTGATGACGTTTTCAGCATGGTGGAACGGCAGTGCAAAAAAATGCAGGTCAAAAGCGGGATGATATACAATCTTGAGGTGAAATCCCGGAAAGAAGGGGACGGCAGGTTGCATCCACCTCCGCGGGAATATGCGGAGCTTGTTACCGCTGCTGTCGAAAGGTCGGGTGTTTCCTCGCACGTGAGGGTTCAGTCGTTCGATGCCCGTATCCTCATGGAGGTAAGAAAAAAAATGCCATCGCTCGATCTCGGACTGCTGGTCAACAGGAGGCAGGATCCCGAAACCGAGCTGAACAAACTCGGTTTCAAGCCGGATTACCTTAATCCCTTTTTCCCGATGGCTGACCCTAAACTTGTCGAAATGCTGCATGAACGAGGCATCGGTATTGTTCCCTGGACGGTTAATTCGCCGGCAAGAATGAAGGAGCTTGCAGCAATGGGTGTGGACGGTATTATTACCGACTACCCTGAACGTGCCCTGGAGGTTC
This sequence comes from Chlorobiales bacterium, assembly GCA_022360415.1. GTDB lineage: Bacteria > Bacteroidota > Chlorobiia > Chlorobiales > Chlorobiaceae > Prosthecochloris. The sequence continues at coordinate 66 of JAKSDB010000291.1, read as the reverse complement.
TGCATGGGTGAAGCAGGGATGCTTTCAGGGCAACGGCATGGTTCATCGATGAGCGGCGTTGCGATG
>JAKSDB010000162.1 GCA_022360415.1 Chlorobiales bacterium | reverse complement strand
GATGCAACGTCCTGGATGAGCTTGAGAGCTGTGGTTGCTGCGCCGGTGGCGATTGAAACACAGAGATTTGCATAGGTCTGGGCAACCGATGTGACATTTGAGGCTCCGTCGAGCACGTTATCTGCCAGGTTCTGTGTCGAATTGCCTGCTGCGTTGAACAGCTCGGAAAAGACGCCCTCGTTGTTTGCCATAGCTGTATGGTTTTTTTGTTGTCGTTATGCTGCAGTTGTGATGCCTGCTCGGATGCTGATGCTGTCGAGCGGCATTGTATGATTATCAAGATAAAAATATAGCATAATTGATCGAAGGAATCCCGCTACAATTCTCCTTTTTATAATCAGTTGTCATTCGATATACGGTTTCGGAAAAGGGTGTCGAAAGGATCAAGGACGAGGCGTTCTATGATCTGCTTTTACCGCCGATTAAAATGAGGTTTGGCTTATAGAGGTTCCCTTCAGTTCCTTCTGTTCATAATGGTAATGAAGTACAGGAGCTGCATGATTGCCTGCGCTGCCGCGGCAACATAGGTGAGGGCTGCTGCGTCGAGTACTGCATTGACCCCTTTGAGCTCCTGTCGCGAAACGATGCCCTGAGACACGAGAATCTCTTTTGCCCGCTTGCTGGCGTCGAACTCGACCGGCAGGGTGACCAGCGCGAAGAGAGCTGTAGCTGCAAAAAGCAGTATGCCCGTCCAGGCGAGGGTTGTGCCGAGAGATCCCGCCATGAACATGCCTATAATGAAAATAATCGGCCCGAGGTTGCTGCCGAAGGAGACGGCAGGTACCATGGCTGAACGTACCTGTAAAGGAAAATATCCTTTTTTGTCCTGCAGGGCGTGCCCTGCTTCGTGGGCGGCAACGCCTACGGAGGCGATGCTTGGCAGTCCGTAAACCTGTTCGCTCAGGCGGAGTTTCTTGCTGCGTGGATCATAGTGGTCGGAAAGCATGCCGCGTGTCTGTTCGACATCGACGCCGCCGAGGCCGCTCCTGTCGAGAATCATGCGTGCAGCCTGGGCTCCGCTGATGCGGTTGGCAAGCGTTACCTGCGAGTATTTCTTGAACGCCGATTTTACCCTGAATTGTGCCCAGAGGCCAAGCAGCAGGGGAGGCAGTGCGAACAGAAAGTATAAAGGATCGAAGTAAAACATATATCAGATACAAAAGTTGTTGCAAGTGTGTTTTTCTTTCAGATGTAATGATTATAACCTTTCAAATCACGTTTAAAGTTTAGGACACCTCTATTTATTTATTCCGCGAATTCAATTGCATCGTTGAGCGGTGCTCGAAATCCTCATGTACTCTATGTACACTCCGGTTTCTGCGCTCCGTTCGCCTTGCACTTGAACTGCTCATGACAATTAATAGAGGTGCCCTTTAGACGATAAGAAAAATAAATTCCAGCGGGTTGTGCCGGGCATGTTTCCCTGGGTCAAGCTGCAAAGGAATGTGCTGCTGTATGTGCTAATGCCTTTATTCTGAGCGTTTTATCGTGGATTTTTCGCGTCGGCCCAGTATCATGCCGAGTTTAAGCATGGCGGTTCTCGGAAGCAGCCTTCCCCCATGTATCAGAATCTTGTTGATGAACCCGGGGACACTGTATGACTTGTTCTTGTTCAGCGATTTGATTGCAGACCGGACAACAGGTTCGGGAGGTCCTACAGGCATCAGTGTCCGGTGGGGGTTGATCCCGGTTTTCTTGAAAATTTCAGTTTCGGTCAACCCCGGACAGAGGGCAAAGACGCGTATACCCGAGTGCCGCAGCTCTTCCCGGATCGATTCGGAAAAGGTGAGAACAAATGTTTTTGTGGCGGCATAGACGGCGTTGTAGGGAACGCCCTGGAAAGCAAGGACGGAAGAGAGATTGATGATATCTCCCTGGTTTCTGCGTTTCATTTCCGGCAGAAAAAGCCAGGTAAGCTTGACAAGAGTAAGGTTGTGCAGTACAATCATTTTTTCGAGTTCTTCAAGAGGCAGGGAATCAAATGCTCCATCAAGGCCGAAGCCTGCGTTGTTAACCAGCGTTCCGACGGCAAGATTTTCCCTGTCGCAGAAGTCAAACACTTTTTCGGCGCTGTCAGGGAGGGATAGATCCTGTGCGATAGTTCGGACTTTGATATTGTATGTTCCGCGAAGACTGTCGGTGACCGCTTTGAGTTTTTTTTCCGATCGGGAAACGAGTATGAGATTGTTTTGACGAGCGGCATATTCTTCAGCAAATTTTTTCCCGATCCCTGAAGATGCTCCGGTGATTAATACATATTCCATTTGTTTCTTATCATTGTGTTGTACCGGATTTCGATACCCTGTAGACCTCATGTATCAGGCGTCGGCTGTAAAAGAGCCAAAGGTGAAGATACATAAATATCCGAAAGCTGTTGATACAATCCGGAGGAACAGAATGTGTGTACAAAAGGTTTGATTATATTTACATAGAGGATTTGACCGGGTTGCCGGATTTCTGCGGCGCTAAACATTTATTTACAGCTTCCATGAACCAGTTCCTTTCACGGAAATATATTTTTCTGCTTGCAGCTCTGTTATCGTTCTGCACGCTTCCCGTTTTTTGTAATCTGCTGCAGGCGGAAGAAGGCGACCGTAAGGTTGTTTATCATTTTGCCCTGCAGGGCACGGTTAATCCCGGCAGTGCGGATTTTTTTGGACGGGCGATTGACGAAGCTGAAAAACAGGGCGCTCACGCGGTTCTGGTGGAGCTCGATACCCCGGGCGGCCTGGTGACCTCGCTACGCAGCATGATTCAGCGTGTTCTCGCCTCACGTGTACCTGTTATTATTTATGTTGCTCCACAGGGAGCCCAATCGGCTTCAGCGGGTGCTCTTCTGACACTTTCCGCCCATGTTGCCGCAATGTCGCCCGGCACGGAGATCGGTGCTGCAAGTCCTGTCGGGCTCGGGGGAGGTGGAGGAGAGAGTGACGACACCATGAAAAAGAAGGCCGAAAACGATCTTGCGGCGTTTGCCCGGAGCATAGCCGAGGAGCGTGGAAGAAACGCGGACTGGGCGGAGAAAGCAGTACGAGAGAGCATTGCTTCTACCGCAAACGAAGCACTTAAAGAGGGTGTGATCGATCTGGTTGCAGCCGACCGTACCGAATTGTTTGACTTGCTCGACGGAAAAGAGGTGAAAACAATCGACGGTACCGTGAAGCTTGAACTGAAAACAGCAATCATGCAAGAGTTCAGACCGACATTGCAGGAACAGATTCTCATAAAGCTTGCAGATCCCAACCTGGCCTATATCTTTATCATGGTAGGGCTTGCGGGTCTTTATTTTGAACTTGCCAACCCCGGTTCGATTTTTCCCGGGGTATTGGGTGCCATTTCGCTGCTGCTTGCGCTTTTCGCACTCCAGGCTCTGCCGGTCAATGTGGTCGGATTGCTCTTGATCATACTTGCGGTGGTGTTCTTCGGGCTGGAGCTTTTTGTGGCAAGCGGGGGGGTTCTTGCTCTTGCAGGGCTTGTGGCCTTGTTTGTCGGATCGCTCATGCTTTTCAATACTGCTGAAACCGGTGTTTCCATTTCCATGGCGGTGTTTCTGCCGGTTTATATAACGGTTTCGTCGGCACTATTGATTATCGTCTGGCTTGTGGCAAAATCGTCGAGACGGAAGCTGGCGTCAGGACCTGAACAGTTATTGGGCGAGGAAGCCGACGTCGTTCATGCCATTTCTCCAGGCGAGCCGGGCAAGGTATTCGTGCACGGCGAGCTTTGGGAGGCTGTCAGCGACGAAGAGTTGGGGGAGAAGGAGATAGTGACTGTGAGTGGTTTGAAAGGTCTTGTGTTGCAGGTAACAAAAAAACAGGAGAAAACATAATGTTCAGCATCAATCTTATTCCGATTATTTTTCTTGCGGTGGCGTTTCTTGCTTCCGCCATCAAGATTCTCAGAGAATACGAGCGGGCCGTAGTGTTCAGGCTCGGACGCGTTATCGGCGCAAAGGGGCCGGGAATCATTATTCTTATTCCGTTTATCGATAAGATGGTGCGAATCGACATGCGTACCGTTACGTTGGATGTGCCTCCCCAGGATGTTATTACAAAAGATAATGTGACTGTGAAGGTCAGCGCTGTGGTGTATTTCAGAGTGATAGATTCTATCAAGGCGATGGTGGATGTTGAAGATTTCCATTTTGCCACCTCACAGCTTGCGCAGACGACTCTTAGAAGCACCTGCGGTCAGGGAGAGCTTGATCATCTGCTTTCGGAAAGAGATGAAATCAATGACCAGATTCAGTCGCTTCTCGATAAAGACACTGAGCCCTGGGGGGTTAAGGTGAGCAAGGTTGAGATCAAGGAGATCGATCTTCCAATTGAAATGCAGCGTGCGATGGCTAAACAGGCAGAGGCAGAGCGTGAAAGACGTTCCAAGGTCATCAACGCGGAAGGTGAGTTCCAGGCGGCAAAACGCCTGAACGAAGCAGCATCGATCATTGCCGAGAATCCCGGCGCCTTGCAGTTGAGATACTTGCAGACTCTTCAGGACATTGCCGCGGAAAATAATTCGACAACAATTTTCCCGGTACCTATTGATCTTCTGAGACCTTTCATGCAAAAAGGAAACGGCAAGTAGGGAGGCTCAATTGTGATTTTCCAATAACGAAAAAATCCTGAACATGATAAACATCCGCAGAATCCTTTGTCCGGTCGATTTCTCTGAGGCCTCACGCAATGCTGTGCGGTATGCCCATGAGTTTGCCAAAGGGATGGGCGCAACGCTTGTTTTGCTCAATGTGGTCGAGCCAAGGCCGATGGCGGTGGATATGTCTCTTTCCTACGTGCCGCTGGAGGAGGATCTCGAGAAGGCGGCAAGAGAAGACCTCGAGGAAATAATCAGGTCCGAGCGGGAAAAAGGTGTTGAGGTGCAGGCGGAAGTGCAGATCGGCACGCCTTCCGAAATTATTCTTGTCAAGGCTGAAGAGCTCGATGTCAATCTTGTTATTCTCGGTTCCCACGGGAAAACCGGTTTGAGCAGGCTGCTGATGGGAAGTGTTGCCGAATCTGTCGTGCGCAAGGCAAAATGCCCGGTGCTTATCGTCAAAGCGGAAGAGAAGGAGTTTATCGTGGATACCGAATGACCTGTTCAACCAGTTTTTTCGCTCCGGTAAACGGGCTCATGTTCATTTTTTCAACGCCGGCGGCAATTTCCGCGAATGACGACCGGATTTCGGGGTGGTTATAAAACGTTTGCCTCAACTGCATTTCAACCTGCGCGCAGAAAAGGCGGTGAAGCTGCTTTCGGCGGTTTTCCTCAAAAATGTTGTTTGCACGGAGCGTATGTGCAAACTCCTGTATGTTATCCCAGACCATGTCAATTCCCTGCCCTGTAACTGAAGAGGTCAGGATTACATGCGGTGACCATACCGGATGCTTTTTCGGCAGAAGGTTCAGGGCCGATTCGCACGCTGCCTTTGAGAACTGGACACTTTTTTCCGGAACACCATCGATTTTTGAAACAGCAATGCCATCGGCTATTTCCATAATCCCCCGTTTTATTCCCTGCAGCTCGTCGCCTGATCCCGGAAGCAGGAGAAGAAGAACATAATCCACCATTGATTCAATGGAAATTTCAGACTGGCCTACACCCACGGTTTCAACAATGACGACGTTATAGCCAGCCGCTTCACACAGGAGGATAGCCTCATGGGTCCTGGGAGATGTGCCCCCAAGGTGTCCTGAAGAAGGAGAAGGGCGGATAAATACATCTTTTCTTCCCGCAAGCTTTTCCATGCGCGCCTTGTCACCGAGAATGCTTCCTCCGGAACGTTCGCTGCTGGGATCAATGGTGAGAACGGCGAGCCGGTTGGCCGGATCTTTGAGAAGTTCGATGCCAAGCGATTCGATGAGCGTGCTTTTTCCTGCTCCGGGCGAACCCGTTATACCTATTCTCAGCGTTGCTGTTCTGTCGCCCAGACATCTGTCGAGAATATCATGAGCCGTTTCCTGATGTTCCGGCAGGGAAGATTCAATGAGTGTGATAGCCCTGCTGAGCGCGTTGCGGTTTCCTGTCATGAGCAGGGCTGCGGATTCCGCGGCGTTCGAGCTCGTCAAGTCGGGCGGTAACCCTTTTTTTTTCTTTTGCCGTCTCATGCGTTGAAACGCTCGATCATGAGTTCAAGAATATCGGAAGCGGCCTCGGGGATGACAGTTCCCGGTCCGAACACTTTACAGGTTCCCGCTGCATAAAGTTCGTCATAGTCTTTGCGGGGTATGATTCCTCCGGCTATGACGAGGATGTCTTTCCGGCCAGCTTCCCGCAACCCTCTGACAACAGCCGGAACAAGCGTTTTGTGGCCACCCGCAAGGCTCGAAACACCTATGAGATGGACATCGTTGTCAAGAGCCTGCCGCACAACCTCTTCGGGAGTCTGGAAAAGAGGGCTGATGTCGACGTCGAAACCGATATCGGCAAAACCTGCGGCGATGACTTTTGCTCCTCTGTCGTGACCGTCCTGCCCTACTTTGGCGACGAGAATCCTCGGTCTTCTTCCTTCAAGCCCGGCAAAAGCATCAGCAAGCTGCTGCGCTTTTTTGAACTTTTTGTTTTCCTGCATATGGGAAAGATAAACATTTGTGTTGAGCTGGACGCTGGAGCAGTAACGCCCGAAAGCGTTCTCGAGGGCGTCGGATATTTCGCCAAGGGTGGCCCGCTCCCTCGCCGCGTCAACAGCAAGTTCAAGGAGATTGCCTTCACCTGAATGGGCGCAGGTTTTCAGGGCTTCGAGTGCGTGTTCTGTTTTTTTCCGGTCACGTCCCGATCGGACATCGTCAAGTTTTTCTATCTGTTGCCGAAGGACAGCAGTATTGTCTACTTCGAGCGTTTCGAGTTCCGTCGGAATATCCGGCACGAAGCGGTTAACGCCGACAATGATGTCCTCCCCGTTATCGATGCGGGCCTGTTTTCCTGTAGCGGCTTTTTCTATATGAAGCTTGGGCAAACCCTGTTCGATTGCTTTAACCATCCCGCCAGTCTTCTCGATCTCCTCGATGATTTTCCATGCCTTTTCGGCAAGCCCGGTGGTAAGCGATTCAACATAATATGAGCCGCCCCATGGATCGATAGCACGGGTGATGTCGGTTTTTTCCTGCAAATAAAGCTGGGTATTGCGTGCAATCGCAGCCGAGAATACGGACGGCAGAGCAATTGCTTCGTCAAGGGCATTGGTGTGAAGGGACTGGGTATGTCCCTGAACCGCTGCAAGTGCTTCGACGCAGGTGCGGGTGACGTTGTTGAACGGATCCTGTTCGGTAAGGCTCCAGCCGGAGGTCTGGCAATGTGAGCGCAGCATCAGGGATTTCGGATTCTTCGGGTTGAAACGTTTGACTATTTTGGCCCAGAGCATTCTCGCGGCACGCAGTTTGGCAATTTCCATGAAAAAGTTCATGCCGATTCCCCAGAAAAACGAGAGGCGGGGAGCGAAGTCATCGATCGCAAGGCCGGCGTCAAGACCTGTCCGGATATATTCGAGACCGTTCGCAAGGGTATAAGCCAGCTCAAGGTCGGCGGTAGCTCCCGCTTCCTGCAT
>JAKSDB010000144.1 GCA_022360415.1 Chlorobiales bacterium | reverse complement strand
TATGCTTCAAAAAGAAAAGTTCGATTTGCTGATTACCGATATTCATATGCCGGAGATGAACGGCATTCAACTGACCCGTCTGCTCCGGACAAGCAATGAAACAAATATCAACCTACTACCTGTTATTGGTCTGAGCGGTTCTGCAGAAGAAGAGCAGGCAGCAAGAACCGCAGGAATGGATGAATTCTGGCTTAAAACCGAAAGTCCTGATATTTTGCTGTCTTCTATAAGAAAATTACTCTCTTCACCGCCTGCTGAACGAACAACGCCCCCCGTTCCCTCCGGGGATAGCGAAAAAGACAAGCAGGTTGGTGATCGAACCGACGACAAGCCCGTCGACACCGAACGGGGCATGTAGAAGGCTGTTCCACACGAGTGCTGCGCCAATACCCGCTGTTGCTCCTCCCGCGAATCGCCCCGGGGTTGCCCTGAAACCCAGGATAGCGGCACAGAGGGGCGGCACCACCGTTGGAGCCCAGAAACCGTAAGCGTAGATCAGGATATCGAGAACGCTTTCAATGGAAAGGGCAAAAAGAATGGAAAGCACACCAGTGAGAAGGGTGACGATTCGTGCGACGAGCAGTTCCGATGCAGGCTGCATGGGCTTTCCATACAGGGGTTTGAAGAGATCGTTGCTGAACGATATAGCCGCTCCGTTGAGGAAAGAGTCGGCGGACGACATGATGATCGATACGACCGCCGCGATCATGACGCCCTGCATGACCGGATTCAGGGATTCCCTGATCACGAAAGGCATGGCGAGGTTCGGGTTCAGGTTCGGATCGATCGCCAGCGCGACGAGGCCGACAAGACCGGTTACGGCAAAAAAAGGAACGGAAAAAATTCCGCTGAGTATCGTTCCGCGGGAAACCTCGGTCGTGTCCCTGCCGATAAGCAGGCGCTGGACATAGGGAGGCACCAGGGTCTCGCCCAGCATAAAGGTGATAAAAAGTGCCGCAAGGGAAAGCAGGCCTGCCGGTTCCGAAGAAAGCATCAGGTGCCCGGCGGGAACCGCTCCGGCAACGCTTTCCCATCCTCCGGCTTCGCTGATCCCGAAATACAGGGTCAGGGGAATGCCGACAGCAAGCACGACGAACTGTATCACATCGGTCCAGATTACCGCCCTCATGCCGCCCACGGTCGAATAGGCAATCACGATACCACAGCCGACAAGGATGCCGGTCAGCCTGTCCAGTCCGAGGAAAATATTGAAGATGTAGCCCATGGCGCTGACCTGCGCGCCCATAATCCCGGCACAGAGCACGACGCCGAACACCCCGCTGAAAATCCTTGCAGCCTTCCCGTAATGCGGCTCCATGATGTCACCTATCGATATGGCGCCGGGGTACCTTTCCAGCCTTGGCGCGATGAAAAGACCCACCAGTACCTCCTTCAGGCTGAAGCCCCAGAGGGCGACGATGTTGGAGATCCCCACAAGAAAAACCTTTTCGGCGTTGCCCATGGAAAACCCGCCCCCGATGAAAGAAGCCGAGAGCGTCGCGAAAATAACCAGCGAGCCGAACGACCTTCCGGCAACCGCGAAATCCTCGAGCCCCTTCATCCTCCTGCCGGCGAGCATCCCGACAATCAGTACCGCAGCGAGGTAGATGACGACGATGAGATTTTCCATTGGTCAGGCAAATAGTTCTAATCAGGCAGAAGTATGCTGTCGCTCTTCGTGGAGCAGCCGTACCTCATGAAACCGGTCACTGCATGGGATGCAGATTCGCATGCGCTATCCAGCGCCATCCGTCTCGCGTCAGATGGAAAACCGAAAGCCTCTCGGCAGATATTTTCTCGAAGCGCTTACCGGTGAAGCTCTCGGCAGCATTGACTGTGTATGTAACGACCATCACATGCCCTTTGCGGGTCACCTTGACATTATCGATCTCGAATGGACTTAAGTCGAGATTCTTCATCAATTCCACCTGCTGGTCACGATCTCTTGCGCCATCCTTGTGTGCGGACTGGAACGCCGGTGACATCATCTTTTCGACCGCATCGATGTTACCCGCTTGAAGATCGGTGAACAACTGCCTGACAAGCCGCTCCCCCGTCTGCTGAACTGTCTCCTCGGCCAGAAGCGGCACGGCGAAAAACAACAGCATAAAAAGGCATACAAGCATCCTGCTTTTTGACATGACACACTCCTCAGTGTAAGTGTTTCTCTTTTTGCTGTAACAAGTTACAAAAATACTTGAAACCTCTCTGCTAAACCCGCGAAATGCAGCATCACATTATTCACAGCGAAATTGCAGGCAAGCACCCCCGTCCGCCTCATGCCCCGGCTGCGGCGGCGACATGAACAGCATGGCAACCCTCATTCCATACCATTACAGCCAAAACACGGCGAGAAATTACATCTTATCATCTCATCAGAGGATAGACTTGAAACCTATGATTTGCCTGGCTCTCTCAATCAGAACGAGACTTTGAAAAGGCTTTCAAAATCAGCATAAGAGGGATGTAAAGCAGCAGAGACGCCGCAATCAGGGTGAACTTGAGCGTAGCGGC
>JAKSDB010000262.1 GCA_022360415.1 Chlorobiales bacterium | reverse complement strand
TTCACGGATTCATAGCCGCCGCAGTTATATACAATTGGTATGTCAAGCCCATTTTCCATAGCCGCCTTCAATGCACTGAGTATCATCGGAGTCTGGTGTGTCGGAGTAACGAGATTGATGTTATGACAGCCCTGTGCCTGAAGGTCAATCATGATCGACGCAAGACGATCAATACTGATTTCCTGCCCTTCGCCGAGATGGCTGATGCCGAAGTTCTGACAGAAAACGCAGCCAAGGTTGCAGTTGCCGAAGAATATTGTGCCTGAGCCTCCCGTACCAACAAGAGGCCGCTCCTCGCCAAAATGAGGGCCGTAACTGGCCACAACAGCCTTGTCTCCTGTTTTGCAAAATCCCTTTTCTTTATTCCTGCGATTCACTCCGCAGTTTCTTGGACAGAGAGTACATGCTTCGAGACCACGGTCAAGAAGAGCAATCCTGTTGTCCATGTCTTCGGGCAACTTCTCCGGAAAGAAATTCATGCTCTCATTTCGCATACCTGAAAATCACTTATACCGGTTGAAGGAAGATGTACATGGTACTGTATCACCGAAGCCAGTAACCCAGTCCTGTACCGATAAACATGGCGACTGCATAGCCGAATGTATCGCATAGCATGGCGGGCAAACCAGTGCGTCCCACTTGCGTGACACAGCCATCGCGGTTGCCGTCGTCGAACCACTCATGTTTGCATCTGAAGCGATAACCTGTTCTGCCAGACCGAGCCCGGACAGTTCACCCGGTAACAAGCAGAAAATACAGAATGAGACCGGATTTCAGGGACCGAAAACTAAGAGCGCCAAATGCAACATACCGGCTGCCGCTGTTGCCGCAATGATTGCTATGGAAAAGTCACCTGAAAACCTGTTGTGCTTATGCTTCTTCAAAAGGGAATGAAGAGCAGCGTGAACAATGAAAAAAATATCCATCACTACAAAGAACCAATACCTAACCACCATGATGGGATGAAACATCAGCCAGAAAATCAGCACAAGCAGAGGTACATGAAGCAGCACAAAAAGCTGGAAGCCTTTGCGGTCATCAAACCCTGAAAGAACAGGAAACATTCTCCATTCATGACGGTGAACAGCATCGAGTTCATGCACAAGCAGCAATGCCATTCCGGTATAGAACACAAGATCAAAAGTCATAAGCCTTTCCAATCTAACAGGAATCAGCTATCCTTGCCACTGCCGGTCACACTTTTAGCTGAAACCGCCTCGGCGTTACCTGCTCGTGCAAGGAACAACGCCACAATCGCGAACTCACGCCCCAATAGACCGTCTCCGTTTCAGAACCTTAATGTCAATATTGCAAAAAATAATCCGGCTGCCGTTGTTTTTCCGTAAATCCACAAAAAGAATACAATCCTTTTTTTATGTTAGTTATGAGCTTCTTTTTTTCTCCTATATGCAGTCATTGTTCGTCAACAAAAAACACCAGGAGGCAAACCATGGGCGCGACAAACCAGGAAAAAGAGGTACTGCTTTCCCGACTCGTCGAGATCGATGATGAAATAGGCAATCTCGAACGAGAATTGAATGAGGCAAAATCCATTGAATCAAATCAGGCTGAAAAAGATAAAGCCAATGACGCCATCGAGAAAGAGGTCCTCAATAAAGAAAATGAAAAACTCAGAATCCAGGTTCTTGTCGGCCAAGAGCCGGCCGGGGAAGACATCGAAAAAGCAAGACAGCTTGCCGGCAGCAGATCGCTTAAAACCGAAAGTGAAGCCATTCTCCAAAACGCAAACCTTACCACACGAGCCGGATGTGGTGGCGGTGTATGCCTGACAGGCTGTACAACCTGTTACATGTGCGTAAAAGAACAGCTGGTCGGAAACGTTCCGCTATTGTAATCATCCTTCTCATGTATGCTGAAAGCAACGGAATTGAGGGAAAGCGATATTCTGGTGGTTTCACCGGAATACCGCATCAGGCCCAACGGCTACAGCAGCATCATCTATCCGTTTGATGCCGAAGATGCCTCAAGCTGGAGAAGCATGCCTGCCGTTGCGGGAGTGGTGCTTACGCTCCTCGACGGCAGGCGAACAAATCATGAGGTTGCCAAGGATCTCGAATCGCTCCTTGGACTCGATGTCGATAAAGCAAAAGAGTTGCTCGAATTTCTGATCGCTCATTCGAACAGCGAATCCGGCAAGGAGTACCTTTTCCATTACACACCGGACAACGGAAAACAGTCCTTTTCGACCTATCCAACCTTGCGATTTCTTGAAAAGCTCAAAGGCAATTCCCTGACGGATATTCCGCAGGGCGCAAAACTCGAGGCCCCTCTCACGCTTATCCTCATGCCCACCAACAGCTGCGACGTCAGTTGCAGGTATTGCTACGCCGAGAAAAACGGACCGCCTCCGAATGACATGCTTTCTCTTTCAAGGTGGTTCGAGATTATTGACGAAGCAGCTTCCCTTGAAATAGTCGCGCATACTTTCAGCGGGGGCGATCCGCTCACCTACCCCGGAATCGATCTGCTGCTCGAGAGAATGGCACTGTATGGCATGAAATTCTTGCTGCCAACCAAATCCTTTATATCAAAAGAGCAGGCTGCCCGGTTTAGAGACATCGGCATGAAAGAACTAGTCACGATACAAATCAGTGTCGACGGTGTAAGCCCTGTCATTGATGAACTCGTTGGTTCAGCAGATTACGCAAATCGTGCATTCGCCTCAATAAAAAACCTTGCCGAAGAAGGATTTTACGTCCGAACAAATACGGTTTGCACCCCTTTAAATTATCGTGAAATGCCCGATCTTGCCAGAAAGCTTCATGACCTGGGAGTCAAACGGGCAAGCATCACCAATTACGCCAGATCATTTTACCGCCATGATGAATCGCTGTTTCTCAATGAGGAACAAATCAGATGGGTCAATGAGCAGGTTTCCATGACCGGAACGGACTTAAACTGGGACGACCTCCGGGCAAACGCGGCAATACGCGACTTTTCCGTTCCAGATCGCGAAGAACAGCTTGCCGGCTGGAAAGACCGGGCTTACTGTTCAGGGGGTAAATCCTGTATGGTTATCACCCCGAACGGAGACGTCGTGCTCTGCGAACAGGTTCCTCAAAAAGCACCTTTTGTAGTAGGGTCACTAAGAGACCACTCCATCATGGAAGCCTGGAATTCTCCGGAAATAGATACATTTGTTCACCCTTCCAGAGAACTGTTCAAAGGGACCGAGTGTGAAGAGTGTGATGAATTCGACGAATGTCATGCGGTATACGGGCGCTGTTTTCGCGACGCTTATTTCACGTATCGTAATCTTTACGCACCATCTCCGAACTGCCCGAAAGCTCCTCCTGGCTTCCGCATGAGCTGACCATCCACGGAGCTGTCTTTGGAAAAAGCCTTTCTACATCTATCTCGGCTACACTTCGGCACCTGTAATAATTGTCGCGAATCCCGGCAAAACGCGCCACTCAACGAAGCAATCAGTGTGCTTGAATGGAAGTGCTGCTCAGATGGTCGTAGCAGTGATGGTGTACTGCCCGCCCGAGTGGCTGCCCGAGTGTGTTGTTTTCGAGAAATCCAGCTCCATTTCGATGTTGCCTGCGCTGGCCTCGCTTTTCGAGATACCGTTGAGTTTCGTGGTGATCCTCGTGCCGCTCTGTGCATCGTCGCTGACCTTCACATTCTTCATCGTGATTTCCGAAGCACCCTTCTGCATCTTGTCTGAAGGCACCGAGACTTCTACCCGTGCAT
>JAKSDB010000066.1 GCA_022360415.1 Chlorobiales bacterium | reverse complement strand
TTCGCCGCCTTTTTCGGTATCGCGCACGGCCATAACCACTTTCGCCCCTTTTCCGGCAAGCGCGCGTGAAACTTCAAAACCAAGGCCGCTTGCCGCCCCGGTCACTATCGCGACCTTTCCGCTCTGATCGAGCATCAACCGGGTATCCCACTGCTGCTTCTTTCCCATAACCGTCAATATTTTGCCCGAACAGGCTTTCAACAAAAACATATCCCCATTATGCAAACATAAGAACATCTCGCTTGCTCCGAGCAATCTTTAACGAGTGCAGATAACAAAATACTTTTACTAAAGACCGTCATCATAGATGCTTACAATGTGCGTTCAATCTGAAAACAGAGCAGAAAATATTAGTATATATTGTCGATAAGATAACGCAAATCGCACCAAGAACGCCAGCACTGCACCTATCCCGTGTCGGTTGAGCGGCATTTTATCAGAAACATCGGTACGGACTTCAACGCAGAGATGGTTAAAATCAATGATAAGCCCCGGTTTTACAGAAATAACGGTACTGTCAACTGTTGAGACATTGTTCATACAACAGGACAAAATGAACACGAACAGATACTTTTACCCCAATCCGATGCAATATCAGATTGAAAAAGCCTCCCGGAATGACCGTGAGGCCATCCTCAAAGTCATGGAGCCATGGAACATGCACCATGTTCCTTCTGAAGAAATGGACGAGCTTGATTTGTCATGTTTTTTTGTTGCACGGGTTTCAGGAAACATCGTTGGAGCAGCAGGCTACAAACTGTTGACAACGGAAAAAGGAAAAACAACCCTTCTCGGTATCAGGCCGGAATTTTCAGGCATGGGACTCGGCAGAGCCCTCCAGGACGCAAGATTGGAGGCAATGTATGCTTTGGGAATCAAAAGGGTCGTCACAAATGCCGACAGGCCGGAAACAATAATCTGGTATAAAAAGCATTACGGTTACCGCGAGATTGGATCATTGAAAAAAATATGCGATTTCGGTCTTTCCGATGTCGACCACTGGACTACTCTGGAGATGGATCTTGAGAAATACATGAGCACGAAAACCGATCGCGTCGAAAAATAACAACCTTGCTGGCAGCCTGTTGTTGTTTATAAGGAAAAACCGATAAATATCTTGGCACAATTTGCTCGAAACGAAAAATTCATGTAATTTTTCAGGCAATCGGGAATAAGCTATAAGTCATTCATTCTTTTAGACTTATTACCCCTTGCCCGTACTTCGCCCGTCTGTACGAGAGGCTTTTCGGCTGCACGCTATTATTCACTTTCTGCATACTCAAACCTAACCACAGGAGACCATTACCATGGACGCCAAAGGATTTTTCGCAAGGCTGTTTGACTTCAGCTTCAAAGAGTTTATCACCCTGCAAATTGTCAAGTACTTGTATATCATCGGTTTGGTCTTTGCAGGCATATCAGCTTTGGGTATTGCCGGTACAGGAGTTTCGGATATTCGATATGATTTTATGGGAGGGTTTGTCAAGATATTACTATCCCCTGTCGCATTTGTTCTCATGTCGATATTTATCCGTCTTGTTCTCGAAGCACTGGTTGCAACTTTCAGAATAGCTGAAAACACAACCAAGATCGTTGAAAATCAGGGGAGCAAAGAATTGTAGCTTGTTTTATATACGCCACAATCCCTGAAGCAAATGGTTGGGGCCGTGTTTTTTCGGACAGGCCGATGTTGCAATCCTATACTTCATGATTTATTATTACGTAAAGTGAGACGTTATGAAGAATAAATCCTTTATAAATATAAGACACCCCAATATCACTTCATTGTTTTTTTCCCTGTCAATCGAATCCCATCGCCGCTTTCTTGTGTCGGCAAATGGAACAAAACCTGATCCCGGACACCGGCGGCTTATGCTGCCGTTGTTTACGGGTTCATTGCCAAAGTGCCGCATGATATAGTACAGACAATCACCTGGGAGACATTTCATGAACAGTACAGTTACCCATAAAGCCTGGGGCCTGGAGGGCGGCAAAACAGTTCCCCTGAAAGGGTATGGCTTCGGCAGTCGTTACCCTGCTATAGTGACCTCTGTCACCGGCAAAGCTCTGATGGATGAAGAGCTTGCCGCACTGTCGGAAATGCTGTGTACAACATTTCCCGGACTGGAAGAACATCCTCATGCGTCCGGTGCCACGGAACAGAAGCATGACAACTTCGGTCAGTCTGTAGAATGGCTCCTGGATATACTGCATCGGATTCAAAGGTTCGTTCACCAGCCTGTTTATGAACGCGGCCGAATTCTCTCTCTTTCAAAGGATAACGCAAAAGTTTTTCTGCCCGCAGGCATACTAAGCACCAAACCTCTTTTTGAAGTGCTGCGGGCTCTACTGGAACTGATGGAAAACATGGTACAGGGAGGAAAAAACCCCCATAAATACCTGAAGAGACTCGCTCAGGCAGCCGCGTTACTCAAAAAAACAAGCCCGAAAGGAGGAAATGAGCCATATTTCATCCAGGCCGCTTTTAACTCGGGTATGCCGTTTTACGAATTGCCGGACCGGGTCATTCAGTATGGACAGGGAAAACGGGGACGGTTTTTGCACAGCTCCTTTTCCGAGGAAACATCCGTGATCGCCGCAAAATTGTCGCGAAACAAGATGGCTTCCGCTGCGGTATTGCGACGAGCCGGGATACCGGTACCCGAACACAAACTGGCTCCTAACGCGGAAAAGGCGTCGCGAATAGCCGAACATCTCGGTTACCCTGTTGTCGTTAAACCGGCCGATCTCGATGGAGGAGTAGCTGTCTCTGCCGACCTGAGAAACAGCAAGGAGCTGGTGGCCGCGTTCAAAATGGCCCAGAAATATTCCCGGAATATTCTTGTAGAAAAACATTTTGAAGGTAAAGACTACCGCATACCGGTGTTTCAGAACGATATCCTTTCTGCCGTGGAGCGTGTACCCGGCGGAGTTACGGGAGACGGCAAGCACACAGTTCGTCAACTTGTCGAGCAGCTCAATGCCGATCCCCTGCGTGGGGAAGGCAGGCACGCTCCTTTAAAAAAACTTTTATGGAACAATGAAGCCATCGACCTGCTGAAACATGCGGGAATGGATAGTTCTTCAGTACCTGCCAAAGGTGAGTTCGTTCGTCTGCGCCGTGCGGCGAACATCGCTTCGGGCGGCGTCCCGGTGCTCGTCACTGACAAGATACATCCCGATAACAAACAACTTGCGATC
>JAKSDB010000357.1 GCA_022360415.1 Chlorobiales bacterium | reverse complement strand
TCAGCAGCTTGTAAGTTCGGTCAACACCCAACGTCGCACAGCCTACGCCTCCCTCGCGGAAAAAAACGGTGTCTCCCCTGAAATCGCAGGCCAGGCAACGTTTGAAAAGCGTTATCCCCAGTTTCCGGTGGGAACCTGGGTAAAGATACAGGAAAGGTGGATGCAGAAATAAGCCTCCGACTGTGAAATGGGTACTACGCATTTTCATTGCCGCCCTTTTTCTTCTCTGTGTTTGTGCGGCAGTTGCATGGCTTGCTTTTCCACGGTATGCCCAGGCTTTGATTGACAGGGCCGTCGAGGGAACAAATATCAGCATACGGGTAGACGACCCTGGCTTGCCCGGGTTCAGGGGCATACCATTCGGCAGGCTTGAAGTTGTTTTCGATACACCGCCGGATTCATGCACGAATACCAAATCCACCTACAGGTTTATCGTTTTCGACGGCTTTCTGTCATGGAAGCGATCATCAATTGACGACCCGGTTGCAGACGGATTGCCGCCGGGAAGTTTCGGTCTTGATCTGTTACTCGATGCCGACTCGGTCAACATCGTTCAGAAAAACGCAAACCTGACTTTCAGCGATAGTGAAGCTTTTATGACCGGGAAACTGGGAATCCTTCGAAAAAAAGGATTTACTCCGGAGCTTCTGCCGATATCTCTCCGATACGGCATTGAAAACGGCACCCTTTCGGTAAACAGGTTGAAGTTTGAAGACATTGCATACACATTCAGCATAAACCGCAGGGACAAGTGGATACAAAAATCCGCTCCGCTCAGCGTGGGATCATTGCACACGGAAGCAGGACCCGCTCCTCTTTCAAATTTCAAGGCATGGTTCGGCCTTGAAAAAGACCCCGACAATCCCTGCGGGCTGACGTTCACAAAATGCTCTGTCGACCTGTTCGACCTCAAGGCGGAAACATCGAGAATAAACTACGATCCCCTTGAACAGGAAACCGCTTTTACTCTCGGCCTCCAAAGCCTGCCGCTTGAAAAACTGCCGGGCTTTCAAGGAAAAGATCCTTCGAAACCCTTCGCTACAGGTCAACTGAGCGGAACCATACCTGTAGAGCTGCGGCATTCAGTGCTCAAAATCCGCGGTGCCTCGATTGGGGCCGGCAAAGGCACCAGACTGATGTACTACTCGCTTGATGGGGCTCCCTGGCTGTCGATCGACGCAGGTTCAGGCATGCATAAAACCGAGCTTTTTCGGAACCTTAACGCGACAATAACGTTCAACAGCGACAATGAAAAACTTCCCGGCATTGCGCTAAAAAGCTTTTCTGCCGGATTTCTCGGAGGGAGCCTGATTTCGGGCCCGGCAACCTACAGCCCGAAAAGCAAAACACATTCATTCACTTTCAGGCTTGAAAACGTCAACCTGCCTGAACATGTGCATCTTCATGGAGATTTCAGGGGAAATCTGAAAGGAAGCATAAGCGGAACTCTGCCGGTGTCAGTCACGGGCGACAAATATTCCATAAACAATGCCTTTCTCACGTCCAAAGGACGCGGCTCAATTACCCATGCTCCTCCCCGCCGGGAAAAAAACGCTCAGGATAATTTCCTGGGCTCTCCCGACCCCGGCGCAACGTATACATACGATGAAGCCGATTTCAGGGTCTCCCGTGATCCCGAAGGGAAAACCAGAATCAGCTTTGTATTGAAAAAGATGACACGCGCTACCTCGGGAGGCTCCCTGGAGCTGTTGTCCCCGACCGGAACGCTCGACCTCTGGCATGTGAAAAATAATCCATCCATGCTTTCCCTGTCAAATTTTTCAGCGGGCTTTATGGCTGGCTCTGTTGCAATTGACAAGGTCGATTACGACATGAAAACCCGATCAGCTCAAACGGTACTTGTTTTAAACAACATTCCCTTGCAGAAAATCCTCGACCTGCAAGGCATGAAAAAAATCTACGCTACCGGAAGCATTCGCGGCACCATTCCGGTTGTCATGAAAGAAGGGGGGTTCGAAATTCCCGCAGGCAGCATGGATGCAGAGCAAACCGGAAAAATTATTTACGCAACCACGCCTGAAGAACGGGTGGCTGCGAACGAAAGCCTGAGATTCACTTACGAAGCCCTGAGCAATTTTCTCTACTCCGAACTGCTTTCCTCGATCAGGATGACCCCGGACGGACAATCTCATATACAACTTCAATTGAAAGGCGTCAATCCTTCTTTTCAGGAAGGGCGCCCGGTTCATCTTAACCTC
>JAKSDB010000358.1 GCA_022360415.1 Chlorobiales bacterium | reverse complement strand
GCGGTGCTGGAGAACACGGCGGGTCAAGGCTCCAACCTGGGGTATACCTTCGAGCAACTTGCCTATATCATTGAAAGGGTCGATAACAAAGCAAGGATAGGCGTCTGCCTCGATACCTGCCATCTGTTCGCAGCAGGGTATGATCTACGCACCGAAGAAGCGGTCGTCGATACTTTCTCGCTTTTTGATGCGTCAATCGGTCTCGATTACCTTAAGGGCATGCATCTCAACGATGCAAAGCTCGGGCTGGACAGCAGGCGTGATCGCCATGAAAGCATCGGCAAGGGGAAAATCGGCTTGGAAGGCTTCGCTGCTATCATGCGGCACCCCGCCAGCGTGAAAATTCCGCTGATTCTTGAAACTCCGCTGCCGGAGATCTGGGATGAGGAAATCGCCCTGCTGCACAGTTTGGAGAAACCGGAAGATTGTTGAGCTGTTGAAATGATGAAATAGCTTGATGGCTTGACAACCAGGTAGCTTGATAGCTGAATAGCTGGTAATGGGTAATCAACGAATCAACATTTTTTTATGCTTTTCGCAAATACTTCCTTACCGACAGTGTACTTCCAAAAATTCCCAGAAAAAAGCCGAGCCCGACAAGAACCGGATATACCAGAAAGGTAGAGGGGTGCAGAACCTCATAAATACCGGGCTCGTAACGCAAAAGGATCTGTTCCGACAACAGATAGATTGCAAGGATTGCCAATCCTCCCGCCAGCAGGCCCTGGATTCCTCCTTCGATAACATAGGGTGCACTGATAAACCAGTTTGCCGCGCCAACCAGGCGCATTGTCTTTATTTTCTGCTGTCGGGAATAGATTGCAAGGCGGATCGTGTAACCAACCAGCACTATCGTCGCTATTGCTATCAGTACCCCCGTCGCGGCGGTAAGAACGGTAAAAAGGCGTGCGTTATCCTCGAGCTGCCGCAGAAAAGCTTTGTTATAACGTATATCAAGAGCAGGATCGAGCGCATGTATAGAAGCAACAATCCCCTGAAGGCTGTCAGGTTCTGCATACCGGGGAAAAACATGCACTTTTGCGGAAAGGGGCAAAGGATTGATACCGAGGATCTCGACAATATCCCTGCCGAACTCCTGGTTGAAAATGACTGCCGCACTGTCTTTTGAAATAGTGGTGACGCCTTTCACTCCATTCAGGGATTCAACGTTGTTTGCAAGAATCCCGGCCTCTTCATCGGTGGCTGAGTCGGGGAAAAAAACTTCAAGCTCAACCCTGCCTCGAACCTCATCGATGATATCAAAAAAACTCAGTGAAACCGTTGCAAACAATCCAAGCAGCACCAGGGCGAAAAAGCCGACCACGACCGTCACGGCTGCCGGCAGCTTTGCTCTCCAGATACCGGAAAATCCCTCCCTGATCACAAAAAAAAGGTTCATAATCCTACAGAATCTCTTTCCCCTAAACTGAGCTTTTCAACAAATGCTCAATTCAGGTTTTCATATTCCGGCCACTATCCCCGGTAAATCTATAGGAAAGAGCGGTCAGGAAAAAACAAAACCTGTTGGAAATAAATGTTTTTTTCTCATAATTACAGCTACAAATCGGGGCTATAGCTCAGTTGGTAGAGCATTTGCATGGCATGCAAAGGGTCAGGAGTTCGAGTCTCCTTAGCTCCACAAGTCTGAATCAATTCAAAAGTAAAAAGGCAAAAGTCAAAAAAGGCTCCGCACATAACTCTGCGCTTTCTCGCTTCTCCTCTCATTTCTCTTGTCTATCGGATCTGTTCGCTGTTTCTCCCTATTAGCTACAGCCAGTTCCTTTTTTATTTTTCAATAATCATTATTCTTTCTCTCCCGGCCTCCAGCCTCCGTTCTCTGTACTCTGTTTTGCCTTTTGACCTTTGCCTTTTTACTTTCTTTCCCCCATCCCTATACCTTCTTCAACACAAACAGCACCAGGCCAACCAGCAGCGATGCCGACAGGCCGGCTGCGATATTCAGAACAGAAGCAGCCAGTACAACGGGCACCGTTAAATCAACCGTCATATCTACGAGTGAAACAGATGCTGCGACAAAAACAAGTGCTGTTACGACGGTAAAGAAAAAGCTTGTCGCAACACTTCCTGCAAGCGAGACAAAAACCATCTCTCGCTTACCTGCCACAACTTCCTGCTGCCTCCTGGTCTGCATTTCACCACGGGGGTCCATTTTATTCTTGACCAGCATCGCAGATAGCGAGAATACGAACAGCACAAAAAAATAGATCACATAGACGGAGTAAATTTCAGACCATGCCGGCCTGAAAAGACCCTGCTCAAGCCGGTCACTTGTAAAAGAAATGGCTGCCACAGATGTAGCGAAAAAAACCGTGCCCCACAGGAAG
>JAKSDB010000092.1 GCA_022360415.1 Chlorobiales bacterium | reverse complement strand
TTCGGACTCAGCAAGCAGGATTGGCAAAATCAGCATACCATTTTCAGTCTTGCATTTATAGTCCTTTCAATATTCCACCTCTTTTCCATTAACTGGAAAGCTTTCTGGTCGTACGTGGTCTCGAAAGCTCATGCAGGACTCGGCAAACCCCTTGAATTATCCAGCATTCTTTTTCTTGCTCTGCTTTTAGGAATCGGAACATACGTCAAGCTTCAGCCATTCTCAGCAGTCATCGACTTTGGCGAATATCTTTCAGCGTCATGGGAAGAACCCGAAAACCGACCGCCTGTTCCTCACACTGAAAAAATGACTCTCAGGGAAATCTCCGCAAGATTTACCAGCGGGCAGAGTCCCGAATCACTGCTGGACAAGCTTGAAATGAACGGCCTGGTCGTCAAATCTTTCGACCAGACGCTTGAACACATCGGCAAGGAAAACAACCGCTCTGCACAAGACGTTTACAAGCTGCTCGGCATCGATGCGTCCCCCAGCTCAGGGAAAGGAAGAGGCCAGGGAAAGAACAGGCAGTGAAATCATAACATCTATTGCACGGAGCGGCATGATGCTCAAACCTTATTTGTGACAGGTTACTTCATCACCTTAGCTGTTCGTTTTCGAACCGAGCAGTTTGACGACATAGCCCGCTTCTTTCCTGAACACAACTGCAATGACTCCGAGATAACATCCCGTCAAAACGGTCTCCAACCACAGACCCTGCGTTCCTGCAAGAACCGGAAAACGGGTAAAGACAATACCTGTAACGAGCAAAAGCAGCAGTTTCCACCACTCGTAACGGTTGGGATACACTTTCAACGAGAAATACCCCATACACAGACTCATAACGACCGTCCCTGCAAGTATCGAAATCGCTGCGCCCTCCATCCCTATAACCGGTACAAGCAAAAGACACACCGCAGTTGTAACACCGGCGCCGGCAAAAGTTACCACCGGCAGGTACCTGGTATTTCCTGTAATCAGAATACCTGCCGTAAGGTTCGTTGAGATCATATCGAAAATGTAACTGAAGAATATCCAGGGCAGAATGGAAAGCCCTATCCAGTAAGCAGGGGGCAAAATATACAGCCGGTCAAAATAGTGGTGCCGTATCAGGTCGGGAACAAAAAAGGTTCCGGCAAGTGCGATAACCATGGCAAATACGGTTGAAATGCTCAGCACATGGCGAAAAAGTTTTCTGGCTTCGGGATCACCTGCGTGCTGCAGGAAAAACGGTTGCCATGCAAACCTGAAAACCTGGATGAAAAGCTGAATGAGAATCCCGAACGCCGCAACCCGACTGTAAATCCCGACAATATCGGACGGAACGTATCCCGTACCGTAGATTCGTTCAATATCTTCCGGCCGCATCCTTATAAGAACGTTCCTGTCGATGAGATGGACAAGCAGACCTGCGATGCCCGTGGGAACATAAGGCAGTCCGATTCTCAGCATTTCATGCAGGGTGCCGGAAGAAAAAAAACGCCTGAACTGCATGAACACCGGCAAAACGATAAGCAGGCTGATCAGTGACCCCGCGATGTTGGCCAAAAAAGCACCTTTCAAACCGGCTTTAAACTGCACGATCAAAATAAACGCCGTGACGACAACCGCCACTACGCCGAGCACCCTCGCGATTGCAAACCGGATGGCCTTTCGCTTCAAACGGAGATCGGCAAAAGGAATTACCAGAATGGCATCGAGCCAGAGGATGACAGCCGCATACCGGATAAACTCTTTCTGGTTCGCCGATAATCCTATCAGTTCGGCAATTCCGGGAGCAAAAAAAAGAATACAGGCGGTAAAGACTGTAGAGGTAAGAAAAAGTGAAATGATTGCCGTTGAAAAGCACCGTGAGCTGTCGCCTCCTGACCGAGCATCGTCCGATGCAACCTTGAGATAGGAGGTTTCCATGCCATAAGCGAACAGAACATTTGCAAGGGCGATGTTCGCATATATCAGCGCGTGAACCCCGTTTTCAAAGGTGTTCAGAAGATTCGCATACAGAGGAACCAGCAGATAGTTGAGACCCCGGGCAAGAATTGTGCTCGTGCCATAAATAACGGTATCTTGTGCCAGAAGTTTCAGCTTGTCAAGCATAGAACTCCAGCCCTGTTGCAGCGCCCTTGCTCAGTCCTTGTCAGAGGAGCCCTTGCCATTGTCGGCTGCTTTTTCCGAAGCTTCATCCTGAAGTTTTTTCATTTTGTCAAAAGCCGGCCGCAACCGGCCGTCCCTTTCTTCAACGGGAATTTTTGAAATCACCTCCTTCAGATGCTTCTGTGCCTCGGCCTGCTGCTGTTTCATTTTTTCAAGCTCTTCACCGGACAAACCGACAGGATTATTCTCGTCAATGAGCGTATCCTTGAGTGATTCGATCTCCATATTCTGCTCTTCTTTCATATACTTGACAAACTTCGACATGACAAAAAGGAGACCAAACAAAATAGGCAAGGCAAAAGACAAGATGATAAGCCAGCTCATAAATCCTGATTTTTTCTTAAAAAAAACGCAAATTCCGCAATGCTCAGCCTGATTGCAATAAAATATCAATATTTAGTAGTTTTTTAAATAATTCACATAACCATATGTCGACACATGGCCCTACCCCAAGACACAGCCGCCGTTATTGAAACAGGAAAGCAAATCATTCTCCAGGAAGCAAGCTCACTCTCACGTATAGCTGAACTGCTTGACCATAATTTTTATGCTGCTGTAGAACGGCTTAGCACGTGCAAGGGAAAAGTCATTATCTCCGGCATGGGAAAATCCGGGATCATAGGCCAGAAAATCGCCGCGACGCTCTCTTCGACAGGCACTACCGCTCTTTTCCTGCACCCGGGTGAAGCAGCTCATGGAGATCTGGGCGTCGTATCGAAAGACGATATCGTCATCTGCCTTTCTAAAAGCGGCTTGACGGAGGAGCTGAACTTCATCCTGCCTGCCCTGAGAAAAATCGGCGTTTCCATTCTGGCATTCACCGGCAATAAACGGTCATACCTCGCAGAAAAAGCCGATATCGTTCTCGATGTGAGCGTTGAGCAGGAAGCCTGCCCTTTCGACCTTGCCCCGACGACGTCGACCACGGCCATGCTCGCCATGGGTGATGCCCTTGCAATGTGTCTGATGGAAAAGAAGCGGTTCACACATCATGATTTCGCCATAACCCACCCCAAAGGCTCCCTTGGCCGACGGCTTACCATGAAGGTATCCGACATCATGGCAACCTCCGAAGCCCTTCCTCTTGTTGAAGAAACAGCGCTGATTACCGACCTGATCCTTGAAATGACATCAAAACGTTTCGGGATGAGCGGAGTCATCGAC
>JAKSDB010000345.1 GCA_022360415.1 Chlorobiales bacterium | reverse complement strand
GATGTGGCAAAACACGGCATCAAAAAGGCGACCGGAGTTGCCGATATTCTGGTCAAACCGGCAGGCAGGAAAGATCTGATGAAGGCCCTTCAACTGCTCAGGAAATCCCGTTTCCCTTACGTTGTTATCAATAAAAAAGGCAGGGTGATTTTCCCTGATGATCGTTATCACGGAGTCGTGGTCGTGGCGGACTGATGTCCGAATGTTGTTTTCTTTTGGGCGCCTCTATGAATTGTTATGAGCGCCTTGAGTACAAGGCGGAAGGAGCCAGAGAAACCGGAGTGTATATGCCAATACATGAGGATTTCGAGCACCGACAACGAAGTAATCATGGCGCGGAATAAATTAATAGAGGCGCATGCTTTTGTTAACAATATCGTTTCATACCCGTAACAGTTTCTTAACAGAACGAGTTGTAGATTACCTCCCGATAAGGATAAGGGCATAAGCAGCACATGTCCGTGTTCTTTTGAAAAACCAGAAAACATAATCTGTCACATCATGAAAAAATTTATCGCACTCTTTGCTTTTCTGCTCGTGTCGGGATGGAGCACCGCCGAAGCTGTTGAATGGAACTGGAAAGGCGACGTTCGTTACCGTTACGAATCGAAGATTAAATCAACCAAAGAGAACAGCAGGGACCGTCACCGTATCCGTGCACGTCTCGGCGTTTATCCCTGGATCACCGAGGAGTTGACTGCGGGCGTTCAGGTTTCAACGGCAGGAGGAGGCGATCCGGTCTCTCGTAACCAGACTCTTGGGGACGGGTTTACCGCTAAAGACCTTAATCTCAACCAGGCCTTTATCGACTACCATCCGATGTTCTTCGAGGGTGAAACGAACTTCATTTTCGGTAAAAGGGAAGTCAAGCAGACGCTCATCCGTGTCAACGACCTTGTCTGGGACAGCGATCTTACTCTTGAGGGTATGACCTTTCATTTCGGCAAGGACGGGAAGCAGCAGCGTGAAGGTCTCAACGCCGTAGCAGGATACTATTTTATCAATGAGGATGGAGATATTGAGGATGATCCTTTCTTCTGGGCGGCACAGCTTGCCTATACCGGTCAGGCCGGCGACCTCGGTTTCATGCTCGGCGCCGGTTACTATGATTTCGAAAATATTCAGGGCGGAGATGATGGTGATGGTACAGCGGTTCTTGGAGACTGGTCTGAAGATGAAGGTTTCTTTGGCAACTCCGCTCCATTGGATGTCTATGAATATGACTACAACATTGTCGAAATCTTCGGAAACGTCGGCGGCAAGTTCGACGGCAGCCTGCCCTGGAAGTTCTATGGTCAGTACGCCATTAACGTTGCTGACGGCGTGGAGGATATGAACAACGGTTACCTCATCGGTTTCAAGCTTGGTAAAGCCAAAAAAGTCGGCCAGTGGGAAATCGATGCCAACTACAGCTACCTTGAGAGCGATGCGGTTCTCGGCGCATACACCGACTCCGACCGCTGGGGCGGCGGCACCGACGGCCAGGGATTCGAGGTTGGGGCCAAGTACCATTTCGTACAGAACATGACGGTTGGCGCGAAGTATCTCCGCCATGAGGATGGTATCGATTCAGGTACCAATCTCCACGTCTTGCAGGCTGACATGGTTGTCAAGTTCTGACGCCTGAACAGGTTTTTCCTGATTTGTGTTGCTGTTCTTTCTTCGTTATGTGAGCGGCTGTGCTCACAGTCATTACCGTTACCGCTTCTCCTTCCCGGGAGAGGCGGTGATTTTTGGAAGAGAATGCAGACCCTTTCTTTCTATTTATTTAATTCATTAATCAAGAAATAAGATGATGAACAAGATGAAAAAAATGCTGATGCTTGTGGTGGTATTCTGTTTTGCCGCGGCAGGTCCGGTTCAGGCCAAAAATACCATCGTCATGGATGGTTCAACGACGGTCGGTCCGATCGCCAAATCATTTGCAGCTTATTTCACCAAGAAGACAGGCGTTCAGGTTACCGTCAGTGAGTCCGGCAGTGGTAACGGCGCAAAAAGCCTTATCAATGGTGCCTGTGACATCGCCAACATGTCGCGCCCGATGAAGGAGATAGAAGCCAATGCAGCAAAAGCAAAAGGTATCGATCCTGTAGAGCACGTTGCCGCTCTTGACGGCCTTTCGATTGTCGTCCATCCGAGCAACTATGTTTCAGCGCTGAAGATCGAGCAGATACGCGACATTTACACAGGCAAGGTAACCAACTGGAGCAAGGTTGGCGGCCCGAACGCGAAAATCGTGGTTATCCAGCGTGAATCCAACAGCGGTACCCAGGACTCTTTCAAAAAGCTTGTCGTAGGCAAAGGCAACCCGATCACCAAGCGTGCCGAAACACAGGCAAGTAACGGTGCCGTCAAGAGCCGTGTCGCTTCGACTCCCGCCGCTATCGGTTTCATCGGTCTTGGTTTTATTGATGACTCCGTCAAACCGCTCATCGTCAACGGTGTCGCTCCCAGCGAGGAAACCGTCAAAAACGGCTCCTATCCGGTTGCACGTCCTTTGTTCATGTACACCAACGGTCAGCCGAGCGGTGTTGTCAAGGACTTTATCGATCTGCCGAAAACCGACGACGGCAAGCGCATGATCAGCGAGCTTGGTTACGTGAACCGTTATTGATCTCTGTAGAGGGATTGAAAACGGAAAATCCAACATCAAAAGCCACCCCCCTCAAGGGTGGCTTTTTTTAATCAGCAGAGGTGCGGTTTTGTTACATCTTTGTCAACACTTGCCGACAGTGATAGAGAAAAACAAATCATGTTGTAACTATTGCTACATACCAGTTATGGTACGTTCTTGCTGTTAGTTTTTATTTCACCAATTACAACAATTAAGGGGACGGAAATGAAGAAAACTGTTACTTTGGCGGCTTTCATGCTTTTGCTGGCAGGTTCCCTGTCGGTTATAGGCTGCGGACCAAAAGCGGAACAGCCTGCAAACGAAAATCAGACTGCTGAAGAGACACAGTCTGCGCGTGATTATATCAGCATTGTGGGCTCATCGACTGTTTATCCGTTTGCCACGGTTGTTGCCGAACAGTTCGGAAAGACAACCGATTTTAAAACTCCCAAGATCGAATCAACCGGTTCCGGCGGCGGATTCAAGCTGTTTTCAGCCGGAGTAGGGATAGAGCACCCGGATATTACCAACGCTTCACGACGCATCAAGAAATCAGAGTGTGAGATGAGTGCGGAAAACGGTGTGACGGAAGTTGTCGAGATAAAGATCGGATATGACGGTATTGTCATGGCGAACTCAAAAAAAGCCGAACCGTTCAGCCTGAGCCGGAAAGATATTTTTCTTGCCCTCGCAAAAGAGGTTCCTGATCCGAACGGCGCGGAAGGCGCACTGATTGCCAATCCTTACAAAACCTGGAAGGACGTAAACCCCGAGCTTCCCGACAAGAAGATCGAGGTGCTCGGCCCTCCTCCCACATCCGGTACACGAGACGCTTTCGTGGAGCTCGGGATGGAAGCCGGGGCCAAAGAGTTTGCATGGATAAAAGACCTGAAAAAAAAGGACAAAGACAGGTTCAAACAGATCAGCCATACCATTCGTGAAGATGGCGCCTATATCGAGGCCGGCGAAAACGACAACCTGATTGTCCAGAAGCTCGATGCCAACGCTGACGCTCTCGGTATATTCGGGTTCAGCTTCCTCGATCAGAACACTGACAAGATACAGGGGGCTTTTGTCGATGGCGTACAGCCGGCATTCAGCGCGATTGGCGACGGCTCCTATCCGCTTTCCCGTCCGCTGTTTTTCTATGTCAAGAAAGCGCATGCGGGAACTATTCCGGGTATGAATGAGTATCTTGAAGAGTTTACATCCGACAAGGCATGGGGAGACGAAGGTTATCTTACAGAAAAAGGCCTTATCCCGATGTCAAAGGAAGAAAGGGAGAAGTTTGCAAAAGCGGCACAGGAACTGACACCGCTTTCCTGTGACGAGCTCTGATTCCATGTCAAAGAAGTTTCATACGTTTTTTTGTATACATCAGGTCGGCAGTGCTCCTGCCGGCCTGCTATTGTTCTGAAAGGACTTTTCCGACAGTTGCGATCTGAGGGAAAATGCAACATCAGTTGATTAAAATGTGATTTGGTAGTAACTATGCAGGAAGTACTGAAACAAAATATTGTGGAAAAACGAATTCTTGCCCCAAGGGACAGCCGGAAAACAATCGGTAATATCAATGTGCCGAATCCGCGGATGGTTTGCCGGAACGTCAATGTGTATTACGGTGACAAACAGGCGATCCGGAATGTCTCCATCGATATAGGGTGTAACGAGGTTCTTGCAATGATAGGTCCTTCCGGATGCGGCAAGTCAACCTTTTTGCGATGTCTCAACCGGATGAATGATACCATTGACAGCTGTCGTGTGACAGGAGAGATACTGTTCGACGGCAGGGATATCTATGACCCTTCTGTGGATGTCGTTCCCCTGAGAGCGCAGGTAGGGATGGTTTTTCAGAAGCCGAATCCTTTTCCCAAATCGATTTACGAGAATGTTGCCTGGGCTCCGAAAATACACGGAATTGTCGAATCGAAATCCGACACGGACGAAATTGTGGAGTCTTCACTTCAGAAAGCCGGATTATGGGAAGAGGTCAAGGATCGTCTTGATCAACCCGGAACCGGGCTTTCCGGCGGCCAGCAGCAGCGACTTTGTATCGCGCGTGCAATCGCGGTCAGTCCCGAGGTGATCCTGATGGATGAGCCCTGCTCGGCACTCGATCCCATTGCGACGGCAAAAATAGAGGACCTGATCGAGGAGTTGAGGGCACAGTATACCATCGCCATTGTCACACATTCAATGCAGCAGGCATCCCGCGTCTCACAGAGAACAGCATTTTTCCATCTTGGTGACCTGATAGAGGTGGGAACTACGGAAACGATATTCACCAAGCCATCACACCAGTTAACCGAAGATTACATTACCGGACGTTACGGCTGATGTAACAATTCAACAATTGCATAATGTCACCTTTTCTGTTGCTTCTGTTGTTGCTTGTACTCTCCGTTGCTGGATATTTTATCGGGCAATACAAAGCTCTCAATCTTGCAAGGAAAGCAGGAGGAGCCAGCCGCCTTCACTCGCTGCCGGTTTATTACGGCATGCTGACAGCTCTCTGGTGTTGTCTTCCCGCTTTTTTCATGTTTCTGATCTGGCTTGGTTTCGAGCAGACCATCGTTACCGGTCTCATGGTTGCCGACCTTCCTGAAACGGCACGATCGCTTCCACCGGCACGCCTGAACCTGCTGATAAAAGACATCCAGAGCCTTGCAAGCGGCAATATCGTGTCGGGAGAGATCACTCCTTTGATGAGGCAGGCCGCGGCCCATTATGTCGAGCTGCAGGGGATAGGCAAAATGATCACCTCGGTCATTGTTCTTGTGGCGTCTGTAGCAGGAATGCTCACTCTGCATCGTCATATCAGGCCTGAGCTCCGTGCCCGAAATCATGTCGAAAAAGTTGTAATGGGTTTGCTGGTTGTCTGCTCCACCATCGCGATTTTCACGACAATCGGCATCGTACTCTCCATTCTCTATGAAGCAGTGCGTTTTTTCCGCCAGGTACCGGTGACGGAATTTCTTTTCGGGCTCGAATGGAGTCCGCAGATGGCGATCAGGGAAGATCAGGTCGGTTCGTCGGGAGCATTCGGCGCGGTACCGGTGTTTGCAGGAACCATTCTGATTTCTGCTATCGCGATGCTGGTGGCGGCGCCGATTGGATTGATGTCGGCCATCTTTCTTTCCGAATACGCGGATAAACGGCTGAGAGCGGTTGCCAAGCCTATGCTTGAAATCCTCGCAGGTGTTCCGACGGTGGTCTATGGTTTTTTCGCTGCACTGGTGGTGGCACCCATGATCCGTGGAAGCGGTGCACAGATCGGCATCGACGTATCTTCGGAAAGCGCCCTTGCTGCAGGCCTGGTCATGGGAGTCATGATTATTCCTTTTGTTTCCTCCCTTTCCGATGACGTTATCAACGCGGTGCCACAGTCGCTCAGGGACGGGGCATACAGCGTCGGCGCAACACGGTCTGAAACAATCAGGCATGTTCTGGTTCCGGCTGCTCTTCCCGGAATTGTGGGAGGGCTTCTGCTTGCCGTTTCGCGGGCAATAGGCGAAACCATGATCGTGGTGATGGCGGCAGGTCTGTCGGCCAACCTCACGGCCAATCCATTGCAGGCTGTGACGACAGTAACCGTGCAGATTGTTACCCTGCTCGTAGGCGATCAGGAGTTTGACAGTCCGAAAACCCTTGCCGCATTCGCTCTTGGTCTTGTATTGTTTATCGGCACGCTGTTTCTGAATATCATCGCTCTGACTGTCGTCAGAAAATACCGGGAGAGATATGAGTAAGAGTACAACGGGGTCCGCTGCCCGAAGTTCCGCTTCCTCAGGGCGGGTGAAAACGATAGATATCGTCAACAAGGGCTTGAAAAGCCGGTACCGGAAAGAGAAGCGTTTCAGAGTCTATGGACTGCTGTCGATCATTGCAAGCGCTGTATTTCTGGCATTCCTGTTGTCGAGTATTGTATTCAATGGCTACAGCGCGTTTCTGCAGACCTATATCAAGCTGGATGTTCCTGTTAAAACCGGAATGATAAACGAGCAGAATCCCCGGCGTTCTGATTTTCAGGGAATCATCAAGGCTGCAATAAGAGATTATTTCCCCGATGTGACTGAAAGGAAGGATACGAGGGAACTCTATTCGATTTTCAGTTCGGGAGCGGCATTCCAGCTTCGTGAAAAAGTGTTGAAGAATCCACCCGAAGGGGATACGACAATCAGTCTCTGGGTCCCTGCCGATGATGATGTGGACATGCTCATGAAGGGGCACATGAAAAGAGATGTGCCGGAAAGCGAACGGCGCTTGAGTGACAAACAATTGCGGTGGATTGAAAAACTTGAAACGGATAAAAGGATAGAGAAACGGTTCAACACGACGTTCTTTACTGCGGGTGATTCAAGGGAGCCGGAACTTGCCGGTATTTGGGGCGCGGTAAAAGGATCGTTCTATACCATGATTGTGACGCTTGTACTGTCCTTTCCGATTGGAATTGCCGCCGCGGTTTACCTTGAAGAGTTCGCGCCTAAAAATATTGCGACCGATTTTATCGAGGTGAACATCAATAACCTGGCGGCTGTGCCGTCAATTGTTTTCGGGTTGCTGGGCCTTGCTGTGTTTCTTAACTTTTTCGGCATGCCCCGTTCTACACCTCTTGTCGGCGGTATTGTACTGATGCTGATGACATTGCCGACAATTATCATTGCGAGCAGGGCGGCGCTCAAGGCTGTTCCACCTTCGATCCGTGAAGCTGCGCTGGGCGTAGGCTCTTCAAAACTCCAGGTCATAACAGGTCACGTGCTGCCGCTTGCCTTGCCTGGGATGCTTACCGGCACGATCATCGGTATGGCGCAGGCGTTGGGTGAAACCGCACCGCTACTGATGATCGGCATGGTTGCTTTTATCGTGGACATACCCGGAGGATTTACCGATCCTGCCGCCGTCATGCCGGTCCAGATTTATTTATGGGCGGACAGTCCTGAACGGGCATTTGTAGAGAGGACATCGGCAGCTATTATGGTATTGCTTGCTTTTCTGGTTTCCATGAATGCTGTTGCAGTTATCATGAGAAAAAGGTTTGAACGACGCTGGTAGGGCACAGAATGCTCTCCCGAAAAGTAACAGATTTGTAACACGTGCAGATTTGCCATCGACGACATCCGAGTATACATTACAGTACGGTTTTCGGGTTCTGTTCGACTCTTTTTTCAGATTTAACATGCCCTATATATGGCGGATACGGTATCAGGTAGCGGGACAAAGTCGAATGCTTTCGTGCTTACTCCGGAAAAGCTTCGCAGACAAAGGATCGCCAAGTTTCTCGGTGAAGGTTTTCTGCTGGTTGTGGCATCATTTGTCGCTATTGTCGTGCTGTTCATTTTCTACTTCGTCGCAGTAGACGCAATACCTTTTTTTCGGCAGCGCGGATTTGCGGAGTTTTTCACCAGTACGAACTGGTATCCTGCAGATGAACCCGGTGAATTCGGGGCCCTTGCCATTATCTACGGGAGCGGAATGGTGACAATCGGCTCGGCTCTTGTTGCGGTTCCCCTGGGGATATCTGCAGCAATATGTCTCAGTGATGTCCTGCCTTTTTCTGTCAGGCAATATGCCAAGCCGGTCATCGAGATGCTTGCGGCGATTCCTTCCGTGGCTTTCGGCTTTTTCGCACTTGTTATTTTTGCGCCTCTCCTTCAAAATTATGGAGGCCCTATACTGATGTGGGCATGGTGGCTGATTGCCGGTCCGTTTGTTCTTCTTGCGGTTATTGTCGCTTCAGATCTGTTGACCTCAGGGAGCGGAGACGAGTCGAGGCGAAAGTCACTACGTATTGTTATTACAGCGGTTCTGGGAACAGTCGCTGTTCTCTTTCTATACTGGGTTGGAAAAACCCTCAATGCTATCCAGATATTAAGCGGAACAAACGCTCTCAATGTTTCCCTTATTCTCAGCTTTATGGCACTGCCGACAATAGTCAGTGTTTCGGAAGATTCCCTGCAGGCAGTCGGGCGGGAGTTGAGAGAGGGCAGTTACGCTCTCGGTGCTACAAGAGCCGAGACACTGGTGAGAACTGTTCTTCCTGCCGCGAGCAGCGGTATTCTGGCTGCTGTGATCCTTGGCATCATGCGTGCCATTGGTGAAACAATGGTTGTGTGGATGGCATCGGGTAACTCATCTCATATTCCCGAGCCCTGGTTTAACTACCTTGATTCCATAAGAACCCTTACAGCGACAATTGCCGGAGATATGGGTGAGGCGGACCAGGTTACGGGATCTGCACGATACCATGTGCTCTTCGCGATGGGGCTTCTTCTTCTCGTTTTCAGTTTTATCAGCAACCTTGTCAGTGAGCGTATCGTCGTCAGGCAGAGAAAGATTCTTGCAGGGGAGTAGGCTGCAATCATTTAACCCTTGAACTCATGGATCTCGGAACCAGAAAAATTCTCGACCGGTCGTTTACGGCGGTTGGCATCACTTCGATTCTGCTTATGGCAGCGGCTCTGCTGGTTGTCATCGTGCCGATTTTTACCGGGGGGATCGGAGCGATTTTTTTCAAGGGAACGGTTGAGCACAGGAAACTTCAATACAACGAGTTCGGAAAAGGAGACCTTGCGGTTATCAGACAGCAGACTGAAGAAACCGATATATACAGAAACAAGGTTTATGCAATGCTCGATGCTTTTGAAAGTGAAATGGAGCTGATGGAGCCGACAGAGAAGAAAAAGTATCGTTCTCAGTATACAAAAGTAAGGAAGGTTCTCGCACACCTTTTCGGACCGCTTCCGGGAGATATGGAGCCTATTCTGCTTCGCTATCAGTACGGGACGACACGCTGGGAGAAAGCCGAGGAAGCCTTGCATGACCTCATGTTCGTGTCTAAATGGGATTACTCGAATCCCGATGAGATGGCCAAGCAGTATTTTGTGCCAAGATCGGATGAATTTGCAGGTACTGCGTTAGCCGCGCTGTTTCCCTATATGGAAAACAGCCTCGAGAAAATGCTGCTTCCGGAGATGACATTTTACTGGGGATTTATTACCGAAAGGTCGCTCGACGCACATATTTTCGGCGGTATCTGGGCTGAAATCCAGGGCACTTTCTTTCTTGCGGCAGGAGCCATGCTGTTTGCCTTTCCTCTTGGGGTGATTGCCGCCATCTATTTTACGGAGTATGCAAAGGATAACATTTTTACCAGTATCCTGCGTAGTGCCAACAGTACACTTGCCGGGGTGCCGAGCATCGTCTTCGGTCTCTTCGGTTTGGCTTTCTTCATCAATACGGTCAAGGTATCCGAGTCGAAGAGCGTCCTTGCAGGGTCATTGACGCTTGCCATCATGGTTCTTCCGACAATCATCAGGGCGGCCGAAGAAGCGATCCTCGCGGTGCCGAAAACCTACAAGGAAGCTTCTTTAAGTCTCGGTTCCACGAAATGGAGGACCATTATGACGGTTATTTTGCCTGCCGCATTGCCGGGCATCATTACCGGAGGGATCATAAGCCTCGGACGTGCCGCTGGTGAGACCGCCCCGATTATTTTTACCGCTGCTGTCAGCGTGGGGGCGACAATAGGGATAGCCGACGTACTCAATTCCCCGACACCGGCACTATCCTGGAATATCTACAACCTTGCCAGCGAGCACGAGGCCGCCAGCGAGATACGACATGTGCAGTATGGTATGGTGCTTGCGCTGATTTCGATCGTCCTTTTGCTTAATTTATCGGCTATATTGCTGAGAGCAAGGATTTCCAAAAAATTAAAAGGTTAAACAGTAATGCAGATGACCGCAGGGGAAAAGGAAGCAAGGGAAGTGGCGGCAAAAAGCGACACCAACCGGGAGATTTTTCTTCCTCCTGAAAGACAGAGGGTAAAGGACGGCGGAAAACCGCATGTGAGTGCAAAGAATTTCTCGATTTTCTATGGTGATTTCGAAGCGGTAAAAAAGGTCAATGCCGATATTCTTTCAAAGTACGTGACCGCGATCATCGGGCCCAGCGGCTGTGGAAAAAGTACGTTTCTGCGGGCGATCAACCGGATGAACGACCTGATTCCCTCCTGCTATACGACAGGAACAATCATGTTTGATGGCGAGGATATATACGGCAGGTTTACCGACGAGGTTCAGCTCAGAAAGAAGATCGGGATGGTGTTCCAGAAACCGAACCCTTTTCCGAAATCGATTTTCGACAACATTGCCTACGGCCCCAGGCTGCATGGTGTCAATGATAAAAAAACTCTTGAAGAAATCGTTGAAAAGAGCCTGCTCAAGGCTGCTCTTTGGGATGAGGTGAAAGACCGCCTCGACAGAAATGCTCTCGGGCTGAGCGGTGGTCAGCAGCAGCGCCTGTGTGTCGCCAGAACCCTCGCCGTGGAACCGGAGATTCTCCTGCTCGATGAACCGACATCCGCCCTTGACCCCAAGGCGACAGCAAAAATCGAGGATCTGATCGAGGAATTGCGGGGCAGTTACACTATACTTATTGTCACTCATAACATGCAGCAGGCTTCCCGTGTATCCGACTATACCATGTTTTATTATGAGGGTGATCTGGTGGAATATGCCCCTACCAAACAGCTTTTTACCAATCCAAGGGACCAGGTGACCGAAGATTACATTACAGGAAGGTTCAGCTGAACATTAAAACACTACTCATATGGCGGACAGACCCGTTCACGAGCACATAAAGGAACTATCAAATTCATTGGTTATCCTTTCCGACAAAGTTCTGAAAAACTTTTCCCTGGCAATGGACGCCCTGTTGAACACTGATGCAACAGGTGGCAGTGATATCAAGCTCGCCGATGGCGAGATCGATGCATCGGAGGTCAGGCTTGAAGAACAGTGCCTTGTTTTTCTTGCGCTTCAACAGCCGGTGGCAAAAGATCTGAGAACGATTATCACCATTCTCAAAATCAATACCGATCTTGAACGAATCGGAGATCTGGCCGTACATATTGCCGAAAGGGTGCCCGAAATAAAAGAAGAAATACTGAGGAATTTCCATTTCGAAAAAATGGGAATGCTCGCCAAAGAGATGGCGCAGAAAGCAATTCAGGCGTTTGTAAACAAGGATCGCCAGTTGGCCGAAGAAGTGTGCGATATGGATGAGGAGCTTGACGCGATGCATCGTGCCGTTTTCAAAAAAGTTTCGGCTGAAATACGGTACGCCGAGGCTGATGTGAACCAGTATATTGTAGCAATGAGCATCTCTCGTTACATAGAAAGGATCGGCGATCATGCAACCCGGGTAGCGAGGGAAGTGCTGTATCTTGTCACCGGAGAGATTGTCCGGCATACAGAGGGTTCTTTTGAAAAGCTTATCCAGTCCCTTAAAGATTAGGTTGATTCCGCATATACGGCCCTCCGGAATGATGCAGGGCCATACATGCCGGTTTTTTTTCTTGCAATTGACCCTTCCACACAGCTAAATTATCACCACCTGAAATGAGCGTGTCAATGTACGCTCACCATGGAGGTTTTCTGGCGTTTTAATAAACAGCTTAGCCTATACTGAACAATGAAACTTTTCGGGAAAAAAAGCGGATCAGCCGGTGACGGCGGTGCCAAAAAGGGGATAGAAAAAGTTGCGCGTCCGGATGCGTTTACAATCAAGATCGATCCGGCAAAGTTCAGTCTCGCAACAAAGCCCGAAGGTCCGGTTCATGAGCAGCTCGAAACACTGAAGCAGAAGCTGACAAAGCTTTCTTCCAATGTCGAGAACAACCTGATGCTTGTCATTCGCGCATCGACCAAGAAAAACAGCGATCTTGCACAGTCTGCGTTCGAGTTTGACAAGGAGTATATCCAGAAAGGCAAGTTCGAGGTCGAGTATCTCTGTCTGGCATACAGTTGTTTCCAGGACCTTGGGGAAGAGAACAGAAAGGTCGTTGACACCGCGCGCGAGATAATGCAGAAGCTTGAAATTCTTGGTCAATATGCATTGAACATCGCTGACAAAACGGAGTATATCAGGCTTGCCAACCCGGAAATACTTCACAGGGATGAGTATGACCTCAAGCCAATGGGGGATGACGTCGCGGAGATGATCAAAAAAGCCGTTGAGGCATTCGTGAGCGGTAACAGCAAGCATGCGCAGGAAACACTTGACATGATGGCCAAGATAGACGGCATTTACCGGAAAGCGGTTTCGAAACTGAAAGCCGAAGTCAACGATGACAACATCACGAATTCCACAGGTATACTGTCGGTTATCGAACATGTAAAAATGTCAGCCGATATAGCCTGCGATATCGCGAAGAAACTTCTGTGACAGCAAAGCGTTTTTTTACACTGTGTTGATAAAAAGGGCGAACAACCATTCGCCCTTTTTGTTGTAAACCGGTTTGCCCTGGAGAT
This sequence comes from Chlorobiales bacterium, assembly GCA_022360415.1. Taxonomy (GTDB): domain Bacteria; phylum Bacteroidota; class Chlorobiia; order Chlorobiales; family Chlorobiaceae; genus Prosthecochloris. The sequence continues at coordinate 947 of JAKSDB010000345.1, read as the reverse complement.
CATCTGAAAGACATTTTCAGGTTTTTTTAATGTATTTTTTCGTCATCATGAACATTTTCAGAGAGAATTCTCCGATACTGCTGGTTTCCCGGGCTGTTCTGGCTTTTTCCTGGATATACCAGGGAGCGGTGCCAAAAGTGATCTGTCGCAGCCCGGCGGAGATCGAGCTTCTGCAATATGTAACAGGGGCACAAGAGCTGGCCTGTACAATGATTTTATGGATGGGGTTTGGAGAGATTCTTTTCGGTATTATCCTTCTGTTTACCAGACGAGGCTGGATTTTTCTGCTGAATGTTCCTGCGTTACTGATCCTCCTCGGTTATGTCGCGGTTTTCCATCCTGCACTTTTTACATTGCCGTTCAATCCGTTGGTTCTTAACGTGTCTCTTATCGGTATGTCTTTCATTGCCTACAGTGAACTCGGAAAAGCAGGGGAGCATGCAGGGTGCTGAACAAAACAGGCTCGCTATCGAGCCCGCCGCAATTGTAAGGATATACCTCTCGGTATCGGTATTCATCATTGCAGCAGCCGCTTTTCTCGGCGCGGCGGCGGCGTTGACGGGCAGTGTGTTTCTCAATACGGTGCACCCCTATATATTTTTTACAGGCTTTGGCAATCTCGCCATCCTTATTCTCAACCGCTATCTGATCTCTGCAATCTATCCCGAGCTCGAAGTCGATCCCGAAAAACAGATGCGCTATATTTTTGGCGTGCTTCTTTCCCTTTTTCTGGTTGTTCTGGCTGTGTACTTGAGGTGGCCGTTTCTCAAGGCTATTGTCGGCCTTTTTCTGATAGTCGTTGTTTCATCGGCGGCAAAAGAGATTTTTTCGAGGCTCTCCATTTCCGGAATATGGCGCGAAGTGTCCGTACGATACTACATTTTCGACGTTCTTTTTCTGATTGTCGCCAACCTCGGGCTTTTTACTCTCGGGCTGAAGGAAGCATT